>CAZUFQ010000511.1:0-5540 GCA_964618735.1 uncultured Enterobacteriaceae bacterium | reverse complement strand
GACGAAGGAGGGCTACTATGAGCGGCTATACAATCATCGACGTAGATACCCATGTGACCGAAACCCCTGACTTGTGGACAAGCCGGGTGCCTGAACGGATGCGCGACGCGGTTCCGCGACTCGACGTGGATGGCAAGGGACGTCTGTGGTGGTTTCTCGGCGGCAGACGTATCGCTAACCCAGGCCTGACGGCGACGGCTGGCGTGGGTGACATGACCAAGTGGCCAACGAGCTACGAGGAAATGCATCCAGGCGCGTACGACGCCAAGGCGCGGTTGAAATACATGGATGATATGGGCATCTGGGCGATGGTCATGTATCCAAACGTCGGCGGGTTCGGTAACCAACAATTTCTGAAACTAGATGATCCGGAACTGAAACTCACCTGTGTCAAAGTTTATAATGATTGGCAAACAGAGTGGGCGTCGGCAGATTCTCGCCGACTGCTGCCAATCACCTCAACGCCATTTTGGGATGTGCAAGAGACGGTGAAAGAAGTGCGTCGTTGCGCCGCTATGGGCCATAAAGGCATCCTCTTCACGGGAGAACCGCAATCGCTCGGGCAGCCGCTGTTGGGCGATCCGTACTGGAACCCGCTGTGGGAAGTCGCGGTTGAACTCGACCAGCCCATCAGTTTCCATATTGGCTCCGGCAATATGGAAGATGGACTGCAAGGGCAGAAGATGAAAGCCTACGGGCGACTCTCCACGTTCACCGAATTATCGGTCAATGTTTTCCTGCGCAACGCTGTGCAGGTGAACGATCTGCTCATGTCAGGCGTGCTGGCGCGCTACCCAAAAATCAAGTTTGTCTCAGTGGAAAGCGGCATCGGCTGGATCCCGTTCGTGCTTGAAGCGCTCGATTATCAATTCACCGATAATCGCGTGCCGGAGGAGCGGCCGGAATTCGATATGTTGCCGTCGGCCTATTTTGCCCGCAATGTGTACGCGTGTTACTGGTTCGAGCAAACCGCACCACGGCGCCTTATGGATAAAGTGGGCGTGGATAATATCCTCTTTGAAACCGACTTTCCGCATCCGACCTCGATTTACGGTGACGAAGTACACAAACGGATCAAAAGCGGCCTCTCCGATTGCGAAGCGCCAGTCCGACGCAAGATTCTTTGGGAGAACGCTCAGAAGCTGTATAAAGTTGAAGGCCCCACCGCAACAGATGAGGCGAAGCTGCAAGCGTAACTTCTATCCGTAGCGCGTGGCTAGAGCCACACACGGCAAGGAGGAGAAGCCCTCCTTGCCGCGACGAGTTCTTTTCCGCGGCAGCGCCCCAATCGTGCCTTCTTTACCAACCCCCTTTCATCCCCAACGGATACTGATTGTCCTCCTAGGCGCTATTGGCGACGTTACGCGCGCGTTGCCGTTGTTGACACGGATCCGGCGGGCCTATCCGCAAGCATATATTGCTTGGGCAGTGGAGCCGGCAGCGGCCCCGCTTCTGGACTCCCATCCGGCTTTGGATGAAGTGCTCCTCTACCGAAGGACAGAGGGAGTCTTCGCTTTCTTCCCTTTTTTGCAAGAAATTCGCAAACGTAAATTTGATTTCGTTCTCGATCTGCAACGACACACGAAGAGCGGCGTCGTGAGCTGGTGGTCGCAGGCTCCTATACGTCTAGGTTTCCATCGCACCAATACAAAAGAAGGGAACTGGTTGTTTAACACGCACACGATCGAGCCGATCCCTGATTTTTCCTTGAAGTTAGGACAATACTTACAGTTCGCTCAAACCTTACAGCTGCCAGACGATGAAGTGCGCTTCGACCTGAGACTTCGCCCCGAAGAAGAGCAACAGGTTGAAGCACAATTAGCGGACACGCGTCGTCCCTTTGCGGTGTTTTTTCTGGGCTCGCGCTGGCCCAGCCGCTTCTGGTTTCCGCACGCTACTGCAGCGGTAGCACAAACGCTCATTCACAATTATGGTGTGAGTGTGGTTCTCGTAGGAGCAAAGAATGAAATCTCCTTCGCCCAAGAGATCATGAAAACGATCGAGACTGGAGTAACAAACCTGACGGGACAGACGAGTTTGCGAGACCTGATCGGCATTTTTTCACGAGCACAATTGGCACTGGGGCCGGATTCCGGTCCGATGCATATCGCTGCGGCAACCGGCATTCCTGTTATCTCCTTATGGGGGGCCACCAGCCCGATCCGCTCGGCCCCGTGGGGGTCAGAAGCGTTCGTGTTACAAGGGAAGACAGCTTGCAGTCCTTGCTATGTTCGCCGCTGCCCAATCGAGCGCCGCTGTATGCAACTCATCACGCCTGAGCATGTGTTGGAAACAGTGCGGCGCGTGTTAGCTGCAAGAAGCGCTGTCGAAGAATAGAGGAGACAAAAGCCGGCATGAACAATTTTCCCCCGTTATTGATCACACATTTACTCGCTACTCGGTTCTTGGTCGTCGGTCTTCGACGCTTCGCGCTCATTACTCAGCACTGACTATGATTCGTCCGAATATCCTTTTTCTTTTGGTTGACTGTCTCCGCGCCGACGCTGTTTGTGGCGAGGATCGCGGGGCGCGTACACCAACACTCGATCGACTCGTGCGATCAGGCGTCGCTTTCACCCAAGCGATCTCCTCGGCCTCTTCAACAACACCCTGTGTCGCAAGTTTGCTTACAGGAACTTATTCGTTCGTTCATGGCATTCGCTCCATCTTTGGTTTGAAATTGAATCCGACGGTCCGTACTTTAACCGAGGTCTTTCGCGAACATGGGTATCATACGTATGCGGAAGTCAGCGGTCCGCTCTTTCCGGAAACGAATCTGGATCGCGGGTTCGACTCTTACCAATTTCGCGAAGCAGCAGCCTATCTTTCGAGTCCCTGGGGAGCAGACCTGCGCCAACGTCTGCGCGGAGGGGCGTTCAAACCGCCGTGGTTTCTCTTCCTCCATCTCTGGGAGTTGCATCATCATCGACACATTCTACCGGCATTCCATAATCGCACGTATGGACGGAACCGTTACGAACGCGCCCTCTCTTCTCTCGATACAGAACTAGCGACGGTTGTAGAAACACTACCGCCAAACACACTGATTGTGTTGCACGGCGATCATGGCGAACGCGTCGTCAAAACCGACATGCAGTACCGCCTCTATCGAATCGTGCGCGATGCGCTGGGACGCAAGACACGGAAACGAGAGGGGCACGAAATGGATGTGTACGAAGATCTCATTCGGGTGCCCCTCGTGTTCTCCGCCCTCAAAGAGCTTGAAGGACTTTCGCTTCGTGCACAGGCGCGTGAGCCACAATTGGTGCGTCAGATCGACGCACTGCCGACGTTGCTCGACCTTGCTGATATTCGTTTGCCTGCAAACATCCACGGTCAGAGCCTGAAACCCGTGCTCCTTCACAGTGAACAGCTGCGCCTTGAAGCCTACATTGAGGCGTTCTTACGCATACGCTCGAACCCGCGCGACCGTCGTGTGGGCTGGCGTACGGAGGAATGGAAATACATCTACGCTCCACAAAATCCGCAGCTGCCCGAAGAGCTGTATCATCTTCCTAGCGATCCCCGTGAACGGAAGAACCTCGCTGCCCGTCAGCCTGAGATGACAGTCAGGTTACGCAACGAGATAGAAGCGTTGCAACAGGGCGTTGTCGCTCCCAGTCCCGGTGAAATAATGAGTGAAGAAGAGAAAGCCGCTATCGAGAAACGCTTGACGGACTTGGGATATATGTGATGGTACACGATCTCCGCAACGCTTAAACAAGAGACCACTGACACTGAGGTATCGACTTTGCAGTTTACTACCGTCTTCCATGCGCCAGACCAACCGACGCTCCCGCAGCTTATCGCCACTCCGTCAGAGACATGGCCGGAGAAACGCTTGCTCAAACGCGAGAGGGGCACTACTGTCACTTTAGTCAAATCATCCGCCACTGCGGGCATTGTCATTAAGCATCACCAAGTACTCACCTGGAAGCGGTGGATAGACGTACTGGTTCATGGTTCACCGGCGCGCCGAGCCTGGAAAGGCGCCCAGCTCCTCCAAGGACACGGGTTCCCCATTCCTCGACCATTAGGCGTCTTTGAGCGTCGCTCGGGCGGCATGGTCCGCGAGAGTTGGTACTGTAGCGAAGGCCTGCTGACACAACTACCGTTGAATCAATACTGGCAGCAGCGTCAACGCTGGTCGGTGCGACAACGGCGCGCTTTTCTCCGCGCCTTAGCTGAATTTTTACGCGCTTTTCATCAAGCCGGTCTCTATGCAGGAGACATGCGTGACGCGAACTTGTTAGTAGAAGACAATGGCGACGCCCAATGGAAATTCTACCTTGTTGACTTCGACCGTATTCTCCAGACCTCTTCCCTCAGCATCAAACGACGGCAGAAAAATCTGGTCCAACTTGAGCGTACCCTCGGACGGAGCGCACGCGTCAGCGAGCGACTCTTCTTCTTACATTGTTATTGGGGCCCTGCATTACCGTCACATTCTGAGAGGCGGCAATTTATCCAGCAGTTATTACAGCTTCGACGCCAGAAAGACCGAGAATACGCGCAGCGACGGCAAAAACGTTATAAGAAGCAGGCTGCAGTAACTCAATCCGCAGAGGCGGCGCTCACAACAACGGCTCCTCTCACGCGAGAAGAAACAAGCGCACGGGCGTCTATTTCCTGTTTTATTATTTGCTTCAATGAAGAAAGGAATATTCGTCGTTGTCTAGAAAGCGTGAAATGGTGCGATGAAATTATCATTGTTGACTCTTTCTCAACTGACCGCACCCTGGAGATCTGTCGAGAATATACGAGTCATATTTTTCAGCGCCCTTGGCCTGGGTATGTGAAACAGAAACGGTTTGCTTTCTCACTGGCTACCCATGACTGGGTTCTCAATGTTGACGCAGATGAGGAAGTCTCTTTACAATTACGAAACGAAATCCTTTTTGTGCTGCAACAGAATGATCCGGCAGTGGATGGGTTCTATCTTCCTCGCTTAGTCTATTATCTTGGACGCTGGTGGAAACACGGTTGGTATCCAGGCTATAGATTACGTCTGTTTCGCCAAGCAAAAGTTCGCTGGGGCGGCGTCGATCCGCACGAAAAAGCGTTAATTCGAGGACATGCAGATTTTTTATATGGTGATCTGTATCACTATACATACAGAGACATCAGTCATCACCTAGACGCGATCAACAGCTTGACCGAAGTCGCCGCCCATGAAAAACAGCGCCGCAGAAGACAGGTGCGCGTATCGGATTTGCTTCTCCGTCCTTTGTGGCGTTTCTTGCGCTTTTACCTGCTGAGCGGCACTGTTCGGTATGGAGTTCCTGGTTTCTTTGCCGCGGTAACCTCAGCCGTGTATGTTTTTCTCAAATATGCCAAGCTCTGGGAACACACTTCAGCACGACTCTCATCGCCGGCGCCTCCAGATTCTCCATATCGCCCCAGAGAAAGCTTGGGGAGGCGACGAAGTTCACGTCACAGGCCTCACAACATATCCGCATGCAGCTGGACACCGGCCCGTTGTCGGTGCGCCTCCCCAAGGCCTTTTGCCACGCCGACTTCAGCACCAGGGCTTACCGCTT
>CAZUFQ010000510.1:0-5551 GCA_964618735.1 uncultured Enterobacteriaceae bacterium | reverse complement strand
CGTTCAGGGAGACGAACCCGCTTTCGACCTGCGCAATCGGGTCGAAGCCGAGCCAAAGCAAGCGAAACCTATGATAAAGGTGATAATCCGTTGCGTTCCCGTATGGCGGAGATGTCATTACGAAATCAACTGAACTGTCCGCTATGTCGCTAGAATTCAGACTTCGAACGTCGCCGGTGAGGAAGTTTGAAATTCCGTATCGAGTAGCAGGGGCGTTTCGCGCGACCGAACGCATTACAGATTCAAATTCCTTGATGAAGCGTTTGGTCGTCTCTCCAACACCTACTTCACGTGGGACACTCTTGTATCGAGTTTCCGAGTCCTGAAATGAAGCCGAAAGGACCGTGCGCGACAGCGCCAACAAAGCAATGTTGGCGGCAGTTTCGCTTTTCAACTGCTTTATCCGAAACTTGATATGGGCAAGTTCGCCGAACGCCGCATCGGAAAACCACTTCTCACAGTTCGCTATCTTCGGCGCATGAGCTCGGTATTTTTCAACCAAGTCCAAAGGGTTCAATGGTAATGAGTCCAGCAGCGCCCTGAGTGCGCCATGAAGCAGGTGCAATTCGGCGGCGGACTCAGGCGCAACGCGCGCGGTCTTGACCTTTCCGATTAACGCTGCCATTGGATTCGCGTCGACGCTAACAGCGCGCCGCCCAAGCCGGATGGCTTCTAGAGCGGTGGTTCCACTGCCGCCGAATGGGTCGAAAACGAGTTCGCCTCTTGAGCTAAGCAGAGAAACAAACGTGCCCGGAAGCTGTGGGATAAATTTTGCTGGATAGGGATGAAGATCATGCCCCAAGAAACGGGTGTCGTCGTCCGTAAAAGAAAGATCAAGGTTTCCCAAATATTCGAAGGCGACATCAGTGGCGCCCACATGTAGGGGAATTTCGTCATATTTTGGGACGCTGACCTCATCATCCATTGATGAGAAAGCGGAGAGATGAGCTTGTGTCTGAGGCTTAGGTATACGCATATCTGGGATTATAGACTTTTCCCAGATCTATGTCGATATCTGAAGCGCTCTACGGAAGAGTCGGCAGGTTTCGACGCAGCCTACCGAATCAACTACCTATCAGCCAAGGCGCTTTCCGCGGCCGTCGTGAATGCGGGAGAATACTAAGGTCACCTGCAAGTGATCATCTGCTGTTGGCTCCAGGTCGCGAGTCCCCAAGCTTATGGCACAAGAATCACGAACACTGGCCCGCAGTGCGCCGAGGACAGCCTTGATTTCTCGCCCAACCAATGTCTCAAGCCGGGCGCTCACAATGACGACAAGTCTCATTGCATCGTCCAGAGCAGTACAGCAGGATTTCGATGCCGCTATCGCATCAAGCGTAGCTAAGCGGGCACGGTCAATACCTATCGATTGGCCAACGCCGGAACCGACACTCACGTTTGTCAAGGCGCCACAGCCATAGAGGAGATTACGAAATTCGGAGTTCGCAATTCCTATACCTTCCCGGTGTGCGCTCACATCGCTCCAGATACCCATCATCAAGCCAAAGGTGCCACTGTCTCCCTCGACCAGTGTCTTCTTGGAGATCTCTGAAACCATGTTCATTCGTCGAAGCTCACCAAACAGATTTAGGGCGGAGCTGTAGCCCATGTTCAAGCGTCGCTGCAAAAGAGAAACTGACAGGTCTCGCTCAGCGATTGCAATGGCCTTACCGCCTTCGTATTCCGGGTGAATTGGACGAGGGTTGATCAGATCATTCATGTCGACAGCCTTTTCGATTAACCGATTCAACGGATGCGGGTTACTTGCATTCTCCCGTCGTTGAGCCTACGCGACCCAGGCGACACCATTCAACCGATTCGAAATAACTATGCAACCAACGATAGATCGTCCGCGTCGTCAACGCCGTGATCAATTGAATTCACAAGCGCAACCGCTAGGGGAAAATAGAAGAGCCATGCGTCATCGAATATTTGCCCGCCCTCCTCGTCTGAAAATAAATCCAGGAGTCGAATGAAGCTTGAGTCGTTGTGATCGATCGTTACGTCTACATATAGTTCTCCGCCATATCCATCAACAATCGAACCACTGTCAAATCCGCCACAGGGGCAGTGCCAGATGTCGTTCTCGTCCAGCCATTTGATGATCACTCCCCGAGAGGAATTTTTGCGGTAGTCGCCTACAAATCCAGTAGCAAAATTATGAAATTGAACGAAAATCACATCACGTTGTTTCTCGCGGGCGATCTCGTCAATAGCGCGAATGAGTTGTGGCATGGTGGCTCCTAATTGATCAGTGAAATAGATATTTATCGCCATTTGCAGAGCGACAAGACGACACGCGCTCACCACCAAGGAACCGCACGTTACCCCGCACGGTAACGTAGGACTCAACACCCCTAATTCCTACCTCAGTTTTATTACCCGCCATCGGCACCAACGATGACGGGAAACGAATCAGAAAATCGATTACCCGTGCAATGCGTTGATGATTCCAACAGCCTTCTTACTTGCGTCGTTAGGTGCAAGGTGGGCATACCGCTGCGTCATTTTCGGATCACTATGACCCAGCAATACCGAGACCTCGAAGAGGCTGACTCCGTTCTTCACAAGTTTGGAGGCGTACGAGTGCCGCAACGTGTGCAGGGTGACCCTGCCCCCTTTCTCCTTGACCACCTCCGGCGCGTTCAATCCTGCGCGTTCGATGGCCTTCTTGATGGCCTGCGCAGAATAGCCCCGAGCTTGTCCGGAGCGGTTTTCGAAGACGTAACGCGCACCCACGCGACGCGAACCGAAGCGGCGCCTCATCACCTCTTGCAAACGATCAGTCATGTGCAACACATCCTCATTACCGACCTTGTTACGGTAAATCCCAATCGTCCCGTCGCTCATGTTCACAGCCGACCACGGAATGCCGGCGGCTTCGGAGTAACGGCATCCGGTATCCAGCAGCATGACGACGAGGTCAAAGTTGTCTTGGAGGTTACGTTGCAATTCCTCGGTCCGCGATTCAAGCGATTTGACGCCGCCTCTCAGCGTGTTTGGGTTCAACTCGCGGATGAGTGCCGCCTCGTCGTCGAAATCGAGGTAGCGAAGCCTATACGTCGATTTGAGCTGAGGAAATACGACATCGCGATTGACTTTAAAGCCAAGGCGTTGCATTTCCTTGATCGTAGACCCGATCAGGCCGATCTCGTGCTTGATAGTGGCAGGCTTGTCTCCCTCGGCTTTGCGCTTCTGAACCAGTCGCTCGATATCCTTGGTCTGCAGCTCGTGCATCTTTATTGCGCTTGAGAGCCCGTAACATGGCACCGCTTCCCGAGTATGCGAGTGGCGTTTGCTGCCAAACATCTTTCGCGAAATCGACTCCATTCCACGGTGGTAAACGAGGCTCCTGCGTGCTTCCAAATACTTCTTGACGCCGTCCTGGACCGTGATCTCTTCGGATTCACCGAGGAACAATTCGCTGTGGATTTTGTTACGAAGCTCTCGCTCCACCTGCATGGCCTTCGTCTTGTTCGGCGTTCCAGTGCTGCCAACATACCGCTTAGATTTCATCTGAAATTGGTAGTACCAGTTGCTGCTGTTTTCACGCTTATGTAATGCCATTTTCTTGTCCTGATCTCTGGTCTAGCCACACCGCACCATCCGCTATTTCCCATAACAGGAAAACGGCGGAGGTGGGTCATTTCACTGCGCAGTTTTCACACTGCGCAACGCTGCGGGTCCACTGCGATTACCACGCAGCCGAATGGCCATCGGGAGCCTGAACTTCGTCGTGCTTGCCGTACTTGATACGTTGGCTGACGGTCAACTGGGATACCATGGCAACACCTACATACACGCGCTTCCCGTCTTTCGTGCTTTTTTGAAGTCCGCGTTCAGTCAACAGCATTCCAACCTTCTTCTTGGAAAAGGCGAAATTGAAATTTTCCTGACACCACGGTGCGAAGTCGCGATACGCTTCGTCGAAATTCATAACCAAACCAGGAGCCTGAACGCAGTTTTCGGAAATCCATGAGCCGATGACATCCATCTCGCTGCGGTAGGCATCGGTTGCCTTACGAATTGCGTCAGGAATCGGCAGCCGTTCCTTACGCCATTCCATGCACCCCTCGATTGCCCAGTTCAAAATTCCGGGCAATTCGCCCCGCAGCTTCAATTCCAGTTGCGGGTCACGGTCTTCGGGCGTGATAAAGGTTTCGAATGGGATGAAGCGCAAACGGCGCCAGATCGCCTCGTCCGTGCCACGGATCGTTGGCTTGTGATTCGCAGCGATCCACACCTTGAACACGGGGATGAATTCGAAGAAATCTTTGTACATGTAGCGCGCCATAATGGGATCTCCGCCTGTCAGAGATTTGACAAGGGACTCGCTCAACTGCCGCCCGTCTTCGATTTCGCTAACCGCCGCGAACCGCGCGCCCATCAACCGTGCGATATCGCCAGAAGCGCTGCTAGCGCGATTCTTGCGGTCCATCAACGTGTCAGAGGACATTTGCATTCCGAGTTCACCGAACAAGGCGCGCATAACGTTCAAAAAAGTACTTTTGCCGTTCGCGCCGTATCCGTACGCGAAGAACAGGCATTGCTCGCCCATCGATCCGGTGAGCGAGTACCCGATTGCACGCTTCAGAAAGGTGACGACATCCTGCTGATTCCCCATCACCTGCAACAAGAATTTGTTCCAAAGCGGGCAAGTAGCGGAGGCGTCGTACGTCACACCAGCAACCTTCGTAATGTACATTTCTCGCTGTGGCTCCAGAAGCACCCCCGTCTTCAGATCCACGGGGCCGTTCTTAGCCGGGAAGATATCACCAGAATTGTCGAGTTCCCTTACCGAGATCGCGATGCCAGGTTCCGACTTGAACAACTCGATCATGCTTGTAATCGATTTTTCGGACTCGGACTTCAACGCATGCTTCAGCAGTGCCGACTTAACGGGGCCATCGACCATTTTTTGCGCATCGAGATAAAGGGCCGTGACTACGTCCTTTGCCAACATTACGATGTCAAAGCTTGTCACTGGCACCCAGTACGTGCCGGACCAAAGCAACCACCCTGCCGTCTCTGCGACAAAGCGGACGACATCGCCGTACCGTTTCGCCATCGATTGTGCGTTGCCCATGTCGGTGCAATGGGCAGTGACTTGTGAGCCATAACGCTCAAAAACGCCCGCCGCGACAGCAAGTACTTCGCCCTTACCCAGCGGCGGATCAAAGGTTGCGTCGTTCAGCGCGAGCGCCATGGCACTCACCTCCTCGCGCTGGTGCCCACGGTGCATTTGCTGTACGCAGAACCGCATGATGGTGTCGTTACGCCCGCCTTGAGCTACCTTGTTCGTTGGTTCCGCTTGGGGGCCCACGAGGGCGACTGCGGTTTTCGATGCAGCACCGCGCACCAATTGAAGCAACCATGTCGGTGCCTCGGCAATTACTTGATTTTCGTTGACCCAGTAATAGGGCTGCATGTTGACCACTGATGGCGGCGCGACGACGTATCCCCCATCTCCGCGCACGTCGATACCGCTACGGACGGCCGCACGGTTCCCGATCTTTCCGTCTCCGGGATGAAGAAAATACAAGTGGAAGCC
>CAZUFQ010000509.1:0-5551 GCA_964618735.1 uncultured Enterobacteriaceae bacterium | reverse complement strand
CTTGCCGGCGGCGTGCTGCTCCTGTGGCCGCTCGCCCGGCTTGCCGGACGAGATCTCCAACGCTTACTGCTCTTTATGGCCCCGTTTTTCCTGATCGTTCTGCTCGTACACGGGGTGTTGAACGAGGTCGTCGGACGTACGACCCTGTTCGGGCCGATCCCAGCCTGGGTCCCGCTCATAGGCGGACGGCTGCGCGTGACGAGCGAGGGGCTGCTTTACGGTTTCGTGGTGATTAGCCGGACCTTAGCGCTCATCCTGACCGTGCCGCTGGTTGTCCTCACCACCGATCCCAATACCCTGGTAGTCGGATTGGTGCGACTCAAAGTGCCATACACCGCGGCTTTTGTCTTTTCCTCGGCCCTTCGCTTCCTCCCGCTGGTGCTCAGCGAGGCCGCGGCTTTACTTGAGGCCCAACGCTTGCGGGGTTTGGCGTTGGAAAAGTTAAGCTTCTGGGCCCGTAGTCGCGCCTATGCGCGGATCGTGGCGCCATTGGTTTTAGGGGCGCTCATCAAGTCGCAGCAGCTCGAAGTTGTGTTACAGAGCAAGGCCTTCTCGGGCAATGCCGAGCGCACCTATCTCACGCCTCTCCAGCTACGCGCGCGCGATTGGATGGTGATGGGCGCCGCAGCTGTGATGGTAGCTGTCGCGTTGATCCTGCGCTTTGCCTACGGCGTCGGTTCATTTCACGGACCGATTTAATAAGGCAAGCGATCAACTATTACAGCAAATTGCAAATGGATTTACCCAAGACACGAGGGCTCCCGTGCTTCGACAAGCTCAGCATGAACGGATTTTTTCCTAGCATGAGAGCTGTTCCCGTTCGCCCTGAGCCTGTCGAAGGGTGAACGGGTAGGTAAAGACAAATCGCTCTTGCCTGCAGCAAAAACAGAAAGGGCTTGAGGCCATAGGCTCCTGGCTAAAGAGAGTTCACCTCAACCCTGTGGCCTATAGCTTGCAGCCTATGGCCTATTGGCCGCTTCCTTTCAGCCAGCCCACCAGAATGTCGTCTCCTTCTACCCGCACCTCATAGGCCGCCACTGAGTGTCCGCCAGGATGATCAGGTAAGCCCGTGTCCACACAGTAAGTCCAACCGTGCCAGGGACAGTGGACAACCTTGCCGGTGAGGATCCCTTCGGATAAGGGACCACCCATGTGAGGACAGATCTGATTGACGGCATAAAAGACGCCGTCAACATTAAACAGAGCCATAGGCTTCTCGTGCACTATCACTTGCTTACCCTGCCCTGGAGGAATGTCGTGGACTTGTGCGACTTTCACAAAACGCGCCATACGTCACCTACTTGAAGGCTCGCAGAACGGCGTTGGGCTCAAGCACTTCCAGGTCATGGAAGCCTGCCGCGGCGAGCCAGCGACTGATCTCACTATAAGTGTAACAGCGACCCGCCGGACTGTGCAGCACCAAATTGACCGCAAAGAGTGCACCAAACACGGGACCGGTTCGGTCCTCGTTCATGAGAACGTCGCGCAAGATTAGCTCTCCTCCGGGTTCCAGGGTCGCAGAGACCGCAGCCAGGATCTGTTGATTCGTTTCCGCGCTCTGGCCGTGCAAGATGTTAGAGAGGAGCGCCAGGTCAAAACCGCGCGGCAGGGTAGCAGTGCGGAAGTCTCCCACGATCAGGCTAATTCGGTCAGTGAGCCCGGCGGCAGAAACCAGCTCATATGCGAGGGTCAACGGTCCAGGCAGGTCAAAAATCACCGCGCTCAGCTCTGGGTGAGCCTGACAAAAAGTGATGGCATAGGTGCCGGCGCCGCCGCCGAGGTCGAGCATGCGTCGGCGCCGCCCTAGGTCAAGACGCACGGCGAGGGCTGGAGCCAGGCGCAGGGCATCGGCGTGTAAGCCGCGCAGCAGCAGCTCAGTGCCGAGCGGGTCCGCGTGAAAGAGGGTGTCTTGACCCGGACAGGAGTCGCCGCGGACCGTTTCTTCCAGCTTGCCCCATAACTCCCAGCAGTGGGCGTCAAAGAGCGGCGTATAACCGCAAAAGGAGGGCTTAGTGCAATCCAGGACCGAACGAGCAAACGGAGTGTTTGTGTAGTGGTGGTCCTGCTTTGTCAGCAGCCCGAGTGCGACCAGAGCATCAAGCAAAGCAGTGAGCCCGCGCTCGGCCGCGCTGAGGCGAGTGGCAAGCGCTGCGGCGCTGAGGTCCTGATCCGCCAGCACGGTGAAAAGGTCTAGGCGCAAGGCAGTGAGCAGAATCTTACTCTGCCAATACGAACAGGCCTGACGAAACCGCTCCTCACTCCATTCCGGCCGTTCTTCAGGCACGCTGGTCTGCCAGAATTTCGTAGTAGAATTGTTCATACGCCTTCACCATGCGCTCGACGCTGAAGCAGGCCAAGGTGCGCTCACGACAGCGCTGTCGATCAATTTTGCCGATCTCACGAATCGCCGCAAGCATCTCGTCTTCACTGTCTACCAGAAACCCCGTGACCCCATCTTCCACCAACTCCGGCATTCCCCCGCGTCGGTATGTGATCACCGGGGTCCCGGTCGCCATGGCCTCCAGTACGGCAAGGCCGAACGGCTCCTCCCACTGCAACGGAAACAGAAAGGCTCGCGAGCGTCCGACCTCCTGCAAGGCAAGGTCGTTGGACAGGGCTGGGATGTAGCGGACCTCTTTGCCGTCGATCAGTGGCGCGACTACATCACGAAAGTAGACCGGGCTCTCGGCCAAATTATGCATAACCGGCGCGATCACCAGCAGTGGTTTGTCGGCGTGACGGGCAATACGGATCGCCTCGGCGATGCCCTTGCGCGGCACCATGCGGGCAACAATGATCAGCCGGTCCTCGGCGCCGTCGCCATAGGGGATATCTTCCCCACGCACGGCGTTGTGAATTACCTGGCCATGTGGACGGTCGAGCCCGACAGCCTGCGCGCGACTGACAAAAACGCCGCGACAACGCGGGAAGCTGGTCTCATAGAACTCAAGCGACTCGGGCGAAATGTAGTGGTAAGTGAGGATCGTGGGAGTCCGTGTAAAGGGAGAGAAGTAGGGGGCCAAGCACGGCCAATGACCGTGGATCAGATCAAAGCATTCGGCCTGGCGGAAAAGCTGAAAGGCGTTCATGGCCTCATATTCTCGCTCTAGGTACGTGGACCAATCCGGACGATCAAGAAGAGCTGTCGGCGTCACGCTGCGAACCGGGCAGGACACCCGCGAGTCGCCAGAGGCGAAGAGTTCGACCGTATGGCCGCGCTGCACCAGACCCTCAGTAAGTTGGTAGACCATGCGTTCGGTTCCCCCATGGGTATTAGGCGGCACTGCGATCGAAACGCTGGTAATTTGTGCAATCCGCAACATCCCCCTCCTTGTTGCTCAGTTCCCTTGTAGTGAATCGCCACTGACCGACCGCGTCCACGACCCTGTGAGTTCGCCGGTATACTATCGTCTGCCGGACCCGCTTCCCGACCTCTGCGACTAACTATTGCATCACTACTGTCAACAACATCCTTACCCTAGGCCGTCAAGGTATGGAAGGTTGTTTCTTCATCGTCCCTCACGAGGCGGTTGTAGCCATTGACATCAGCGCTGAAAATGGCGGCACGCTTGCGTTCCATATTCCCTCTAGCCGGTGATTATCCCGCGCTAACCTTGGTCCTGTCAATCGTGAGCGTTGAGTACAGAAGCGAGAGGAGGAAAATCGGCGTGCTGCAAAAAGTCAGCGTCAATCTCGCTGGAGCAGTTTCTACTTTTCAACTCAAGAGCTTGAGATGTCCTGTCAACGCGTCAATGGTGCTGTCTTCAGCGGGGCCTAGCCCCAAGCAGGTTATCGTTCCGGCTGGGACAACGGTTCTACCTGCATCGCGAATCAGACAGGCCGGAATGTGGCTTTGGACGGCAAAGGCATGCAATTTGACGAGCTCTTCTACGGTGTCGCCTTTCAGCACAACTTTCGGCATTCCCTCATCGAGCCAAGCTTGCTTAGCTATGGGGGATGCCTCAAGAAATGCAGCGACAGCGGCGTGAGCCACCTGCGCCGCTAGCTTCCCCTTTGGGAGCTTGAGCGCGACGTTGACAACGATGACTTGTTTCATCTCTATGTCTCACGGCGCTGCTGAAGAAATCTCACGAGAAAGTGACAAGAAGGATTGCTCTCCTGCTTGTTTCCCAGTTCGTTATTCTTCTACGTCGGCTTCTATTCTGACGCTGCGCGGGCCAAAGCAGACCCCGCGTTTTGACTGCTGAATGAAGTCGAGTACGTAGTCGACGTCTGGCGTACATGGTTCTTGACGAAGTTCTGCAACTGCTTGTTTGAGATTGATTTTTTGATGGAATAAACGAGAGAATGCGTTCCTCAATGCACGAATACGCTCTCGATCAAAGCCTGCGCGTCGCAAGCCAATGACGTTCAATCCTCGCACGGTATGGGTGCCATCCATAATACAGAACGGCGGGACATCGCGACTCGTGCGAGAGAGTCCACGTAACAGCGCCAGCGCGCCAATGCGGACAAATTGATGCACGACGCAATTGCCGGAGACAAAGGCGCGGTCTTCTACTTCGACATAACCTGCCAATAAAGCGCCGCCGGCAATAATGATGTGATTGCCGATCTGACAGTTGTGCGCAACGTGCGAGTTGTGCATGAAAAAGTTATCATCGCCAATAACCGTTGCGGTCCCCTCTTTAGTGCCACGGTGGATCTGGCTGTGCTCGCGAATGATGTTGCGATTGCCAATCTTCAGGAATGTCGGCGCTCCTTTGTACGCAACATCTTGAGGAATATGGCCGATAACTGTCCCCATGTGGATCTCGTTATCCTCACCGATGATAGTGTTGCCAACGAGCACTGCATGCGCGAGCACTTTGGTGCCGCGACCGATATGGACGGGACCATCAATAACGACGTACGGCCCGATCTCGGCTCCGGGATGAATGGTTGCCTGAGAGTCAACGAGTGCGGTGGGATGAATGGCCATGAGTAAGGGAGTGTGGACTGTCTGGAGTGCTGGCGTTTTCGGGAGGCTCTTCTGCGTTGACCTGTTCGCCCGGAACGCGATAGGACTCATCTATCCATGCCCCGAGGTCGATTAAGCGGCAACGGGATGAACAAAAGGGACGGTATGGATTCCCTTGCCAAGAAACGGAAGTGCGACAGGTCGGACACTTTATAGTGCGCATCGGTCAACTCAGAAGTTGATGAAGATGATATTGTGGTGTTGTGGAGCGGGCGACCGGATTCGAACCGGCGACGTCCAGCTTGGGAAGCTGGCATTCTGCCAGCTGAATTACGCCCGCTCAGGTAAATTCCGTGAGCCCAACCCAGAGGGTGAGCGCTGCAAAGAAAAACCCCGGCCTCGTCCTACTCTCCCACAGCATCTAGTCTGTAGTACCATCGGCGCTGGAGGGCTTAACTTCCGTGTTCGAGATGGGAACGGGTGTGGCCCCTCCGCCATTGAGACCGGGGTAAATTCGTTGTGCGAAGTTAAATATCGATATTCGCACCTACTGTCAAGCGGCTTGGGAAACTGTGGAGGCGACTGGTTGTTGACTGGTTTCCGAGGCCGCCCTAAGATTCGACACTCTCA
>CAZUFQ010000508.1:3561-5554 GCA_964618735.1 uncultured Enterobacteriaceae bacterium | reverse complement strand
GGCAAATACTCCCTGTAAAAAGAGAGTTGTATGCCGCGCTTTTATTCCTTGATGCCATTTCGCCATTTCGCCGTTTCCCCTTTCCCCGTTGCTTCACTCTTACCTTTATCCGAGCCGCTCCAGCAAATGGTCCCCCACCCGCAACGCATTGGCCATGATCGTGAGTGCGGGGTTCACAGCGCCGCACGACGGGAAGAAGCTGCCATCAACGAGGTACAGATTCTCCAGGTCATACGCCTTGCAGTTAGTGTCGAGCACCGCGGTTTTAGGGTCAAGACCGAAGCGCGCTGTCCCATTCTGATGCGCTACTCCAGCGAGTGGAATGCGGCCCGGAATATATGCTTGAAGAGGAATGGCGTGCTCTTCAAACTCGATATGCTTCAGCAGGGCTTTCAGGTTGGCGAGAAGTCTGCTGTGGGCTTCATCATTGTTTGAGCTGTACGCGAGCATGGTGCGACCATCTCGGGTTAGAGTTACGCGGTTATTGGGGTCGGGCAGATCTTCCGTCGTCACCCAGAAGGGGACGGCGTGCTCGGCCATTAACTCCAAGGTCCATCCTGGCGCGATGCGAGGAGCGCCCGCGGCAAGAATGTTGGCGTCAGCGTTGCCCATGAGTGAAATATGGCCCATCGGGTGCTCCCACTCTTTGGTTCCGAAGTAAAAATCGTTGAGACCGATGGTCTTGTTAAACTTCGTGTTGTTCCTATGACGCGACAGCGCCAGGAACATCGTGTTGATATGACTCATGTAGTTGCGGCCAACCATGTCTGAACTATTCGCTAATCCTTTGGGATGCTTATCGTTGACGGAACGCAGCAACAACGCCGCCGAATTAATTGCTCCACACGAACTAACGACGATATTGGCCGAGTAGGATTCTTGTACGCCGTTGCGCTCGACGACAACTTGCGTCACCTCTCGTCCCGAGGCGCTAGTCTCCAGGCGTGAAACGTAAGCGTTGGTAAGAATTTCTACATTGTCATGCATGAGCGCCGGATCGACGCAGATGACGTGCGCATCCGCCTTCGCTTGCACCAAGCAAGGGAAGCCGTCACAGGTGTTGCAGCGAATACAGCGACTCGCGCGGGGATTTTGTTCATTCAGCATAATACCGACAGGCATGGGAAAGGGGCGATGATCTTGGCGTTGTAGGCCTTCGTAAATGGCTTGAATCCGAGGTTCGTGGCTAATAGGAGGATACTTGTAGGGAGCGCTCGCTGGCGGCTCGGTGGGGTCTGCCCCGCGTTGGCCGTGCACATGATAAAGGTGTTCCGCCTGGGTGTAGTAAGGCTCCAAATCCTCATACTTGATCGGCCAAGCTGGAGAGACGCCGCCTTTATGTCGCAGTTCACCGAAGTCTTCTTTACGCAGCCGGATCGGCGCGGCGCCGTAAAACTTGGTGTTTCCGCCGACGAAATAGTGCGTGCCTGCATGAAATTCGTTACCCTCTCTGTCCAACCACGCGTCTTTGATGTGGTAACGATTCTCGGTCACCACGGCGTGCGAGTCCCAGTTTTCCTTCTCGCGCGGAACAAAGTCTCCACGTTCAAGCAGTAAGATGCGTTTTCCTGAAGGGGCCAGCTTATAGGCGAGAGAGCCGCCGCCCGCGCCGGTGCCGATAATAATAACGTCGTAATGGTTGGTGCTAGACATAGGACCTCCAGTTTTGGGCATCAGGCATCAGGGACCAGGGATCGGTAAAAAGGGTTTACTCTGTATTGATACCGATCCCCATTGCCTAATGGCCGATCCCCATTGCGTGATAGTTGCAGTGAAAGATACAGCGTTTATCGTTATGGTGATGCAGCTTGGCGCAGAAAACTTTGTGAATCGAGTGTTGATGCAGATACAACTCCGCAGCCGCCAACATGCCGAGCAGCGGCGCTGTGAAGTAAATCCACCCGGCTGTCCAAAGATTTGCAGGGAAAGCTGAGGCGAACGTCCGCGCTGGATTCATGCTCATGCCGGAATAGGGCGCTTCGATGCTGATATA
>CAZUFQ010000508.1:971-3461 GCA_964618735.1 uncultured Enterobacteriaceae bacterium | reverse complement strand
ACGTCCGCGCTGGATTCATGCTCATGCCGGAATAGGGCGCTTCGATGCTGATATATGTGGCGACCATGACGCCGGCGAATACGCCGGTGAAACATCCCAAGCGTTTATTGTTTGATATACGCAACACCAAAGACATTTGCAGAAAGGAGATCAGAACCTCTGCGAGGAAAGCGACCCATACTCCAGCTGGTCCAGGAACTGTGACTGCATAATTGACCGTCAGGTCGGCGATGACCACGCCGAGCACGAGCGCAGAAAGGGTGACTCCAAGCGTGCCGCCGATGAAATGAGAGAGCGAGTAGAAGAGTGCGTCCCACGAGGTGACTTTACCGAGTCTCCAGAACGTCAATGTCACCGCGGGATTAAAGTGGGCGCCGGAGCGCTGACCAATGGGGGAATAAATAATGCCAATGGCGGTGGCTCCCATAGCGGCGCCAATGAGCACTCGTCGTAAGACTGGATCGGTCAGTGATTGATGAACTGATGAAGCCGGGTATTCGAGGAGCGCGACGAACAGACAGGCCGAGATCATGAAGAGGCCGAGTTCTATACCCTCCATGAGATATTCAGGCCAATGGTGTTGGAGCGCAGACAAAAGAGAAGGTTTTAGTGCAGCTGAGTGTTCCATCGCATCAACCTGGGTCGAGTGTTGCGGCGAGAGCGTCTATTCCATGTCGGCTTCGATGCCGGTTGGAGCAGCTAGGTTTCCATTCTCGGAATGGGGTATTGTTGTTTTGAGTACGTTCAGCTGCTGACGCCTATACTTCGTAATGAACGAAAACGTGCTAGAGAAGAAACAAGGACTCAACGGTGCCATCAAAAGCTGAATTCATGCAACTCCTGGACGAACTCGAAGAGGAATATCGTTTCTGGGTCGTGGAAGCGATCTCTTTGGATCGGGGCATTGAGAATCTCGAAGAAAAAATTGAGCGGCACGAGGAGCAGCTTGGACCTGCTCGCGTCGCTGAGTTTCGTATGCGCCTCGACCGTACCCGAGAGCGTCACTCCAGAATCGAGGAGCGCATTCTCTCCGTGCGCCAGCGATTGCTCGCCTTGAAGGCGCGATTGCATGAGTCTCACTGAGTGCTGAGTCCTGAGTAGCGGAGACTGCATTAATTCATACACAGTCCATGATGTGGGGTAATCTGGGCCGCGTCATTCCTGCGAAAGCGGGAATCCAGGAGGCATAACCACGGACAGTGCATATTCTCCCTGGATGCCAGCCTTCGCTGGCATGACGGCGTGGAACCCATCTCAACCACCTACGGTAGTATTGCGATAATGCGCGCCGGTCCGCCTGAGCCTTTGGCAATCTTCATCGGCAACGCAATGATCGTCGCGCCCTTTGCCGGCAGTTTCCCTAGATTAGCGATGTTTTCAAGCCCCGGTTTGTTCGCGCCGGTAATAATTTGGTGGACGATGAAGTCCTTAGATTGACCGTAGTCCATGCTTGGGGTGTCCACGCCGATCGCGTCAATTTCTCGTTTGGAGACCAGGAACTCCGCCGCTTCTTTTGAGAAACCGGGAAAGTGCAGATTCGCTACATCTCCAGGTTGATCCGTCCCCAGGTATTGTTTCTTATCCGGCCAGCGCGAGCCCCAACCGCTCAACATCAAGACAAAAGCGCCTTTAGGGATACGTCCGTTTTTCTTCTCCCACGCTTCTAAGTCCGCGACTGTGAGACGATAGTCCGCATCCTTTTGCGCCTGCGTGCTCACATCGACCACGACCGCCGGACCGATCAACTGTTGCACCGGCACCTCGTCAGCCGCACGTTTTCCCTCTGCAAAATGAATCGGCGCATCCATGTGGGTGCCCCCGTGCTCAGAGAGACAGATGTTATTGGAGGCGTACCAATACCCAGCCTCGGTTTTCTCCGCCGACACGACTTCGAGCTGAAACGGTTTGACGGTTGGCCAATAGATGGTGTGTTCATCGAATGAGTAGGTCAGATCAATCACTTTACTTTCATCAATAGCTCCTGCCGCCGCGAGCGTTTTCCATACGAAAATGGCGAGAATCATTCCTCCAACTCGTCTCATGTTACTCACCTCCTGTGCTGCACTGTGAAGGAGAAGCGACGGCTGTGCAAGATGCTGTGAAGAATGCTATCGATTGACAAAGCGTGAAGACTGAAGTGAAAATGACTGTCGTCGGTCAATGATCTGCGGTGGTGAACGACGACAAAGGAGGATCCATGATTCGCGAATATCGATTTCCTATGCTCGAAAAAGTGGTCTTTGGCGCTGGCGCCCTTGCTCGTGTGCCCCAGGAGATCGAGCGCCTCGGCAAAGAGCGTGTGTTTATTGTGACTGGAAAATCAATGGCAACGAAGACCGATCTGATCCGCAAGCTCGAAACGATGTTGGAAGACAAGTGGGTCGGCACCTACAGCAACTGCCAACAGCACGTGCCTAGCCAGAACATTACGGAAGCCGCTGCGCGGGCACGCGAGGCGCAGGCCGATTTGATCATCAGTTTCGGCGGCGG
>CAZUFQ010000508.1:0-961 GCA_964618735.1 uncultured Enterobacteriaceae bacterium | reverse complement strand
ATTGCGATTTCAACGACGTTGTCCGTCGGAGAGTTCACGCCATTTGCCGGCTTCACCAATGAGAAAACGCGGGTGAAGTCCGTGCGCTCCGATAAGCGCATTATGCCGAAGATCATTATCCTCGACCCCGAAGTGACGTTGCCGACCCCGATGCCCTTATGGCTCTCCACTGGCGTAAAGGCTCTCGATCATGCCATCGAAGCTTTATGGTCGGTGAATCCACAACCGGTGACCGATACGCTAGCGATGGAGGCCATTCGCAAGTTGCACAAGAATTTACCGTTGACCAAGAAAGAGCCGCAGAATATCGAGGCGCGGGGCGAATGCCAGGTGGCCGGGTGGTTCTCGATCTTTGGGTTAGGGAATGTCGGAGTGCGCTTGAGTCATATCTTTGGTCACCAAATTGGGGCGCGCTGGGACGTGCCGCACGGTGTGACTTCGTGCATCACCATTCCCCACTGCATGCGGTTTCTGGCCCCGCAAACGTTAGAGCAACAGGCGATGATCGCCCAAGCGTTTGGAATCAACACTGCTGGGCGAAAAGCTGAAGGTGTGGCGGCCGAAGCGGCAGATGTTGTTGAAGGATTCATCGATTCCCTGGGCGTGCCCCGACGGTTGCGTGATGTAGGAGCGAAGCAAGAAGAATTGCCCGCCGTCGTGCAGGCGGTGATCGAAGAGAGCGCCATGTGGCACAAACAGCAAGGCGCAGAGGAGGCGCTGCTGGGGTTGATCAGGCAGATGTGGTAATTAGCTGATGGCGTATAGCTCGTTCACTACGCTCACTCTATGGCTTATGGTTCGCTCGCGTTGCTCGCTCTATGGCAGGACCGTTTTTGCCATAAGCCATCAAGCGAGTGCAACGAGCGGGCTATCTGCTATATGCTATAGAGCGACTGAAAGGAGCGGGCTATAGAGCGCGCTCTGCGCGCGAGCTATAAAGCGAACGTAGTGAGCGAGCTAT
>CAZUFQ010000507.1:0-5556 GCA_964618735.1 uncultured Enterobacteriaceae bacterium | reverse complement strand
TTAAGTTCCACAATGAAACGTCCTTGTTCGATGCTTTGGGGAGTATTCACTGGGTCTTCGACGACAACTTGATATGAGGTCGCCGGCGTGTCGCCAGCGAAAGCGCCCCGGATAAACATTTGCTCTAATCTCGCCTCGAACCCCCGTTTCACTGCACGGCGGAACGCGGCGTCATTGGGCTCGAAGACGTAGGTCACGCCCAGCTGCAACGCAAGCCGCCGCAGAACACTTATCAAGCGGCGAACATTGATCAGTGTGAAATCACCGTCGCTGTCCAGCGTGTCAGCGTCCAGCACGAGAAATCCTTGCGGCTCTTGCCTGATCACATTGACTTGCGCCTCTTGCAGAGCGCCCCAACGATCACGAGACAAGGCCGGCGTGAGCGCCATGACGCCGCGGAGCGGCTCATTTGCCGGAGCCACCCAGGCGCCGCGAGTGATGGCGCGATACGCGAACACTCCACACACTGCGCCACAGGAAGGCGTGGAACGGAGCGCGTCGGGGCGGGTTTCTTCCCGACCAATCAACCAGGGATGATACAGGGCGCCATAAGTCGGGGCTGTGCCCGGCGGCGCAAATTCCACCGTCTGCCTCAATTGTTGTACGTAGGAGATCGCTTCATATTCGTGATAATGCTCGGGCAGCGTCAGCACGGCAAAGAGATCGCCGCGCGCAGCGCACAGGCGCAGCAACGCACGATGGATGGTGAACAGCGTGGCCTCACTGTACTCACTCGGACTTTTGACTTCCAACCGAGGCCCCGGCGTGACGCGCACGACGATTCCTTCCGACCAGTCGCTCACGTTCCCTTTCACCGCAGCGCGCACCCGGTAATAATAATCAGCTGGTCCACGCCCGAAGAGTTCGTGGAGCGTGGCGGCTCCTCCATAGATGACGACAGCGTCACTAAAGTTCGGGAACAGCGCCTCTTCAAGGACATACTGAGTGTCTTCATCAGATGCGCTGAACGTCCAAGAAAGAGTGAATACGCCTGTTTCTATAATATTGCTACTTGCACTCAGTTGCGGCTGCGGGAGAACCCGGATACCACAGTCCAAAAAGTTTCCCCATTGCGGCTTGGACACCGGTTCGATGGTCGGCGGTGGGTTACAATCGAGAAATCTCCACCACGCAGGCCGCAGAGGCGGAAGCGAGGGCGCAGGCGGCGTCGGGGGAGGCGGGGTCGCCACTCGCCAGCCGCGATGGATCGCATCAGGCACGGCAATCAATGTTGCTTCATCCGCCTCAGCGTCTAAAACGGCGTGAATGCCGGTCAGCCACTGCGGCTGGTCCCCCTGGTAGCGGATGAAATCTGCGTCAGAGATCAATCGTTCAACGCTAGTCTCTTTCAGACGGGCGGCCAAGAAAACAACAAGCCGTAAAATGATCCGGCTCCGGCGTCGGAACGCGCACGGTCCAACAGCGTCGCCCTCCGTTGCGAAAGAAGGCGCGGACGGAGGACGGGAGATACGCATACACATAGTCGCCACGTTCGGCGTCCCACGCGAGCGGTAGGTCGTCGCCGAAGAGCGTTGCGAACTGCTCGGCATCCTCTACCACCGTAGGCGTATTGAGCTCCCCCTGCGCCGCAAACCCGACAAAAACCGCGATGTCCATGCGCGGCAACTTCTCTTCCAACACGCGCGGCTGGACATCGAAGAACACACCAGGGAGCGATCGTGCATCAAACGCGGCCATTGCTGTTTATTCCATCTCTAATCGTTCGTAGGCGAGCGTTAGTTCTTCCATGGCCACATCTGTCCCCTTGGCGTTGAGCGGGCCGCTGACATGCTTGATGATCCGCGCCCGCAACAGCTTCCACGTCTGCACAACCTTGGTATGGTCTTCATTCTGCAGTTGGATTGTCACTGTGCGTTCGGCATTCTGGTTGCCGTTGCGGATGTCATTAAGCCATTGGTACAGATTGAGCGAACCGATGACGCCGCGTTTCATGGTGACGTCGGTTGCTTTGTTGAGGCCAGTGATCTTTCGCACGCTATTTTCTTTGGAGTTGCCGTTCCGATATTCAGAGACAGTTACTTCCATGCCGATGTTGCTGATTTCCTGGAAGCCGGCCTGCGGGTCATTGGGGTTGCCATCGCCCAGGTCGACCAAGAAATTGAACTGGACATAGGGACGATCACGTAGTTCCGCCATAGGTTTCTCCTTTCTGGGTTACCCCCGCCGATCTCCCGTCCATTGCCCGATACGGAAAATCACAAACTCGGCGGGTCGGAGCGGAGCGACGCCGATCAGGCAGACTAAGCGACCGTTGTCGAGATCATTCTGCGTCATGGTGGAACGATCACAGCGCACGAAATAGGCTTGCTCCGGTTTGGCGCCCAGCAGCGCCCCGTTCGTCCATTCATTCAGCAGAAAGTCCTCAATGGTGCGCCGCACGTTCGCCCACAATTGCTCGCCGTTGGGTTCGAACACTGCCCACTGCGTGCCGCGATCGATCGAGCGTTCGAGATAGGCAAAGTAACGACGCAAGTTGACATACTTCCATTCCGGATCGGAGCTAATGGTCCGCGCGCCCCACAAGCGAAAACCGCGCCCCTCAAAGAAGCGAAAACAGTTGATGCCTTCGGGGTTGAGCACCTCCTGCTGGCCTTTGTTTAGCAGCAGTTCAAAGCCAATCGCTCCATTGACCACTTCATTGGCCGGGGCCTTATACACCGCGCGTTGCACGTCGTTGCGCGCATAGATGCCCGCCACGAATCCGCTCGGCGGCAGAACGATTTCACTGCGTGTGACAGGATCGAGCACCCGCACCCAGGGGTAGTACAACGCTGCATATTTCGAGTCCATTTTGGCGCGCATGGTCCGGACTTGCGCGATGCTTTGCTCATTACCGCTATCGAGCACGGCGATACGATACCGCATGCGTTCGGCATGAGAGATCAGCAAGTTGACGATCGACGTGGCGTTGTCACGGTAGCCGTTCTCCAGGCCAAAAGTGGACCCAGGAGCAGCAATGATCGAAATATCCTCGATGTCCTCAAACGCCTTCAAGCCGGTTTTGAAGTTTTTATCCTCGTCAGCGACGCCTTCGTATTCCGGTTCTTCAGGACGCAACCCATCATTGCCGCCCGCTAACAGAATCTCAACCGAACGATCTGTGGCGCTCGATTTCGGATCTTCCAACGCCGCTCGGAGTCCAGGTTGCTGCGTTATCAACGCATTTAACAAATCCAACCCCGATGTCACGCTGCTACTGGGGCTCACGACAATCGGGAGCGTCCGTGCTTGAGCAAGATTGCTTGGGGGCGTGGCGAACCGAGCAAGAAGGGAATCTTTTTCCCCGTCGCGCTGGTGGTCCGGGTCTGGCGCTAATCCGTCCCAGACAAGCGTCGAACCGTCGCTTTGCACGACCGTGACGGTGATAGTCGCCACTCGCACTTGAAAGCCGCCGCTGGGGTCCAGCGCAAGCGCGGGATTCACGCTATTGAGACGCAGGTCGCCGTTTGCGGGTGTTTTTCCTGTCTGAAAGCGCCAGGTTTTTTCATTCTGGTCAAATTCGGCAAGATACAATGTTCCGGCGCCCGGCGGCGCGGAAATCGGCGAGGTCAGATCGTTGATCCACACCACATCGTCATTCAACACCGCGCCGATCGTCGCGTTGCCTGTGGTTCCGCCTAGGATGTTTTGCCCTAGCCTCACGGTGAAGAGCACGCGGAGGTTGCCCGCCGCGCCCGGGAAACGCGCCCGCACCCGGAGCGCCGTGCCGCCGATCGTTGCGCGTGCATGGCCGTCGTTATAGAGCCCTCCAGCATTCAAAGTCGCGGCGTCAAAATCCGCAGGAGGATAGGACCCAGCCAACGGTCTAAACACGCGCACGACGTACAGACGTTTTCCGCCTTCTTCAAAAAACGAACGGACCGCATGCCATAGATAGTTGTGCATGACGGTCGAGCCAAATGACAACTGCTGACGATCTCCATAGACCCGTTCAAACTCGCCGAGACCGGTGAGAATGTCCGGCTCAATATCAGTCGGTCCATAACGTGCGGGTCCAACGAAGCCGGTGGTGGTAGTGCTGACCCCTTCGATCGACTTGGCGCGGAAGGACGTCTCTTCGACATACACTCCCGGGGCTAGATATTCTGGCATGCTCTCCTCCTTAACGAGACTAGAGCGGAGATCCCGCTGGCATCAATAATAAAACCGATCGCGCTTGCGATCTGACCACAAGTTCTTGACCAAAGCTGAGAAGCGCTTCAGACAAGGGCAGTAACGGTGACAAAGACGATACGAGCGTCGCCGGCGCTTGCTCGTAGACGCGCTCAAGTCGGGGAATCGGCGGCGGTGGCGTTTCCGGCGAATAAAACCCGTGCAGCTCAATCGGCCATTGTTGCATCAGTAGTGGTCGGGTTCCGCTTCCCGGCGGGGACCCGATCGGCGAACCGAGTGATCCCGGCAATGGTTCTGGATAGGGAAACATCAGGGCAACGCGACCGCGGTCATCAGCTAAGCCCTGCACCAGCGGTTGACCAGCGATCCGCGCCTCCAGCAGAGCCCACGCCGCCGGGCTCTCCGTCAAGAGATCCCACAGCTCCGCGCGCAACACCGCCGTGCCTCCTGGCGCTATACGGGAGGGCGTTGAAAATAAGGGTACTCCCGGCGCTGGCGGCGAGGGTGGCGAAGCAAGCGGAGCCCCCGGCCAGATAAAAAATCCGCGAACGGGAAGTTCCACCGCGAACGTAAATGGCTGGAAGCGTTCCATTTCGTCAACAACCTCAACAGCAAAAGGTCGCGGCGTCGGCGGATTTTGCCAAAAGTCTGCAGTTTCTGTTTCCGGTTCGATGAGCTGCATCCCCGGGACCTTGTGCAATACATAAACGCCAGACCGATTAGGGGTAAGCGAGAGGCGTTGGGTCTCACTTCCTTGGGGGAATGCGGTTACAGTCAATCCGTCGTCGATGAAGCGTTGAGTCACAGCATCCCAGAAACGCACGCCAAACGGCGCCACGAGGGACAAGCGTTCAAGGACTTGTACCTGCGGGGTCATTGGGCCGCCCCTTTCGCCACATCGAACGTGCGGGTTTGGACGGGCGCCCCGGCGGACAATTCAACAGTTGATTCGAGCGCGACCATACGCGCGAGATACGTCACCGAGGTCTGTATTTTCGGCTGTAGTTTGTCCCAGAGTGCTGTCCAGTCCTGTATGGACAGCGGATCGCAGATGACTTCAACTGTCTCGGTCGGATGAAACACCTCGGGCTCCGGCATGTAATAATTCAAGAGACCAGCGGGCAAAATCGGGACATCTTCAATGACGCGCATGCTCCAGCCCAACAGCCGTTGTTGTTTCTCCGTATCTTTCGCCCACGGCGTCAGCAGATAGTGCAGGTCCACCGGCAATGAAGGCCGATAGCGGCGACCATCCGGGGCGAGGCGCGGCGGTAAATTCCGCATGGAGCCATTGATGGTCACGCGATACAAAAACAGAGAGACTCCTTCTTCCATGGGTTTTTCGAAATCAGTGGCCTGGTATAAAAAGAAATCCGCGGTCGGGAACTCCGTTCGTGGACATGCATCGCGTAAGAGGCCCAG
>CAZUFQ010000506.1:0-5566 GCA_964618735.1 uncultured Enterobacteriaceae bacterium | reverse complement strand
TGGGCCACTGCTCCCCAGCGCCGGCCGGTACGTGCGGGTCTACGCGACCGCAGGGGATGGGAAGTATTCGGTGTCCGAGGTGCAGGTTTTCGCCAATCAAGGGGCTCCGACGTGCAATGGGGAGCGGGTCTGCGGTTTCTCCGTCGCCACGGCGCTGCAGAACTTCCCCGGCGCGACTGCCCAAGACGTCACCGTGAGCTGGACATGCGGCAGTGACTCTACGCCGTACACGGCCCACACGGTCCCCTGGACCATCTTTCAGAACGGCTTTGTCTATCCGGACTCCGCCGTTGGGCAGCCCTCCTGCCCAACGACGACCGTGGTCTGCACGGACCCGGTTAACAATCCAACCACCTGCTCGCACTTTGCCGAGGACGCCGGCAGCGAGAACGCCGACGCCAGCGGGACCCCCCCCACCCCCGCCGCCAAGCAGGACGCCGCCAACGAGGTCGTATATTCCAATGCGGCCCATATCCCCTATCAGCTGAGCGCGAGCTATCCGTCATGCTCGTCGGGGATCAGTGGGAAGACCAATTACTACCACACCGATCCGGCTAGCCCCTCGACGCACAACGACCCGGCCTGCACCAACGTGCAGCGCGCCATTCACGACGCCATAGCATACCCAAACCCTACGACAGGCAAGCCCGATTGCCCCCCAGGCATTGGCGCCAGTGCAAATGATGCGAATAACGATTCGTGGAAGGTGTGGCCGTATAACATCGGCATCGGCGCGGGATCGACATCGACGACGTTGGTCGATCCAGCCAATGGCCAGCCGCCGTTGCTCCTCTTCCTGGGGTGCAACTCGCTCCTGCAGTGAACTACAGCGCCCAAGCGCTTAAGAACGAATGACCTAGTAATCACGACGAGGCGTGGGGACAGGGCAGACCCCACGCCCCCAAACTTTCGACAACAAAAGGAGTAACAGCAATGAACAAAACAGCACTCGTAACGATCGTGTTTTGCACTGGCCTATTGGTCTGTGGACAGAGCAGTATACAGGCCGGAGAATTCGTGCATGGACGGCTTCTGCGTTCTAATCCGGAGGGTGGAGTCAGTGGCAGAAGCGCTGCGCGAATCCAAGGTCCCGAGGGTGGAGTCCTGCGCCGCTCGCGCGGCTTTGCTGCCGATGGACAGGGTAATGCAGTGCACGGGCGCCGAGGCGCATTTCAAACGCAGAACGGCGGACAGGGCTGGCGGCGCAGCTCAACCAGCAAGTCGGCGGATGGGACCGTACAGCATCAAAGCAACGGTGCTATCAGCGGCGCGAATGGTACGGCCAACAGCTCCGGGTCTTTCACCAAGAATCCTGACGGAACCGCCAGCGGCTCCCACTCAACCTCTGCAAGCAAAAGTTCCGGCGCATCCTATCAAGGCTCCACCACTTACAACAAGACCGATGGTGTCCAGCACAGCGGCGCCTGCACCAACGCCAATGGCGAGACGGTGGACTGCAAGAAGTAAGAGCGCTGCGCTGACAAAGCGATTAAAGTTTATAAAAGCAATCACCTAGAAAAAGGGCGATAAGGAGAGAGAGGATGTTGACACGAACGATCCTGACAACGGTTATAGTGAGCCTCATCCTGGCAAGCGCTCATCGCGCCGTCGGCGACGTCACGAGGCCCACGCCCCACGAGCTAGCCGCTATCGCTGCGGCTGAAGGCGAGCGGCTGTGGTTTCATGAAGAAGAATTTCGCCGGAATCCTGCGCTGCGCGCTGCTCCACACCAGATAGTAATCCTGCACCTCGCCCGCGCCCCCAAGCATCAGCGCTTTATTGACCACGTTATCCCCTACATCTTTCTCGAAACCAGCACCTATACTTTCTGTATCCCTAAGAAAGAGCCGTTCTTGCAGGAGCTGACGCTCATCCGGGAAGGCGACACCACACCGGTAGTCCAGGTCAAGCAAGGCCACAAGTGCCAGACACGCGAAATTGTGGCGGGGTTTTATCGGCTGCAGGTGCGGCACGACGGCAAGACGATTGGGCCTGATGGCAAGAAGGCTTTCATCCATGTCCCACGCTTCAAGGGCATAGTGCTGACCAAGAATTCTCAAGGACCGCAAGCTACATCGGCTTTACTTTCTACAAGCACGGCGTCGAGCTTGCCCGCCTGCGATTCCACGAATTCCCTCAACAATGCGTATCTTATGCTCACTGTCGCAAATGGGCAGTATATTTCAGACGGCTCTTATGGAGCAAAGGTGAGCACGCAGTCAACGCCGCCCGATGCGTTGGGCGGCTGGTATATTTGCCCGGATGGCAGCGGCAATTATACCATCTTCCAGACAGGCGGACCAACGACTTTCACCGCCTCGGGCCCACCGAGCACGGATACGAGTCTCTACGTCAACTATCCGGCAACCCCATTCAAGTTGACCGATCTCGGCAACGACCAATTCACATTAGCGGCCAATTTCGGTGGAACGCTCTACCCCGTCGTGCTGGGCTCCGATAACGTCTTACACTGGGCAGCACAGGGAACCCCTCCTGCAGTATTCACTATCGCGCTCAAATACTATCCGCTCACAGGCGTAGCGCAGCCTTTGCTGCCTGGTGAAGCCGCGCTCTTTCAAGCCTGCAATTATGACGTCAGCAGCACCGGGACATGGGTGTTCACGACCACCTTTCCTAATTTGGGGGCATTTCGCGCATTTGGCGTCACTCTTGACAATACCGTGGCCTCAATCAAGCTTGGGCCGCAAACCATTACAACCTTGTATGCAAATACCAACTTTGGTGGAATAGCGCAGGTCGTTGGTAAGGATATTCCCTGTCTGAACAGCACCCCGCTTGGCGTGAATACTGCCTCCTCGGTACAGGTCACACCGGCCCGGCAATTTGTCGCCAGTACGGATGAATGCCAGAACTGCAATTTGTCTGGCGTTGATCTTAGCAACTTAGACCTTTCGGGCGGACAGTTTCCGGGCAGCACTTTCACCGGCGCAACCCTGGCCTACAGTAGCCTCCAGGGCGCGACCTTAGACAACGCGAACCTGGATGGCGCGGACACGATCCTCTTTGGAGCTAACTTTGTCTCGGCGCTCTTGCACTGCACCAACTTTAGCGGCGCTGACCTCTCGCAGGCGACCGTCCTGTTGAGCAGCATCAAGCCAATTGTCACTACTGATTTCTCGTGTCGAGTGGACCTCACCGGCGCCATCTTCAATCTGTCCTCCTTCCCCCTTACCCAATGGCGCTATTTCAATCTGACTGGGGCCACGATCAACGGCGTCACTGGCGCGACCTTGTCCACATCCGCCAATCCCTTAGATCTCTCTGGCGCAATCCTCAATCAGACCCTTCTATCACAGGTCCACCTGGACGGCGCCAATCTCGGCTGCGCTTCCGCTGCCAGTGGCCCCGAGTGTACGCAGTTGATCGAGACCACCCTCACCTCGGCCAGTCTCAAAAAAGCCACCCTCGTCGACGCCCTCCTCCAGGGAGCGCACCTCGACTTCGCGAACCTCGACGGCGCCAACCTCTGCGCCGCCAAACTCAATGAATCCCCCACCTCCCAACTCTCCGCGACCCTGCAGGGCGCCTTCTTGCGTAACATCAACCTCTCCCAAGCTGACCTCACCGGCGCCTTTTTAGCCAACGTCAACTTCTACAGCACCTCTACGCCGACCTCCTGCGCCCCCTCGGCGTGTGGCTTTACCGCCTCGTGTGCGAGCGCGGTCAACGCCAAGCTGAACAACACCGTGTTCAGCGGCGCCTATCTCGATGGGGTAGACTTTAGTGGCTCCACTCCACAGAGCGTGGACTTCTCTAACGCCTGGCTGGCGGGTAGCCATTTCACGAACGCCAATCTCAGCCAGGACCCGAGCACCGGCAAGCGCACGGATTTCACGCAAGCCTTGCTGCAAGGGACCACCTTTACCAACGCTACGGTCACAGGAGCAAACTTCACCAGCGCGACCGTCGATCTCACCCACAGCACGGGGCAGACGCTGCTGGCGCAACTCAACCCCGCCACCCATATTGCCTTTCCCGGATACACGCCCTGGGTGGGGAGCACGCTGGGATGTGTGGAGTTTGTGACCAAGCAGAATACGGGGTTACCGGGTACGAACAATAGCAACTTGTGTCCAGACGGTGCGGGGGGACCATGCTCTACGACCCAATGGCAATCGCCCAAAGTCCCATCGCCCCCGCTGCCGACGAACTGCACCTTCTCTACGACTGACTTGAATTGGATCATCGTGAATTAACCGCTTTTCACCGTCGCACGAAGAAACAGGAAGAAAAGGAGATCACATATGGCTCACGATACCGACACGCCAAAACGCGGCGTCACTCGACGCAAGTTTCTCCAGTACTCCGCCGGCGCGGGCGCGCTCCTTGGGGCCGGCCCCTTGCTGCGTTGGACCGGCGGCGTGGCGCAGGCCGACCAGAAAATTCGCTGGGAAACCCGCAGCTATTTCTTTAACTTCTCTCACTTCAATACCGGCCCCCACTACGACCTCATCCTCGTCGCCGGCAAGCAACGGGTCAAACTGACGAAGGTCACCCCCGGCGCGCTCAAACATGCCCGCCGCGCCCATCCAATTCTCACCTACGTCCCGGATGAACATTTTACCCACCAGATTACGCTTAAAATGCCCGCCAATGCGCTCCAGCTCTGCTATGTGCAACGCATCAAACGCGGCAAAAAAAAGGATGGGGAAAAGGGGCAGTCATGGGATATGGCGCATCTGTTCTATCACTTCCCGATCTCTGCCTTACTAGAAGCTCACCGACGGGGCAAGCTGCGCGCGGGACGAGGGTTGCCCAAAGTTTCCGTCAAATGGCTCCGCTATGGCATTACCCCGGAACTGCGGGCCACATTCAATGATCCCGTGGGAGAAGCCCTCCTGCAAGACACCACCGACCAAGCCACGGCGTTGGTAGCCGGACACCCCGAACTGGCCTGCGGCGAGCCCAACAGCGCGGCCGACATCCAGGGCAATATCATCAGTACGCAACCGTCGACCCAGGTGCTTGGACAGGTCGTAGCGGCGCAAGGACCTGCGACCCCCACCGGGGGATGGGCGACGCAAACCCCTTTAACGAATCCCGACACCGGCCAGATTGCCTTGAACTCACAGGGGCAGATCCAATACATCCCCGTGTGGTCGCAAACCACGGCGCAGTTTACCGGGTCCGCGATCAGTCCGGCCCTGGACACGGCTAAGGACGATCCGTCGCTCGGCTCAAATATTACCACCGTTGATCCTACCACGCTGCCGGATTACGACCCCAACGCTACGGACAACGGCCCGACGAATGGAGCGGTCTGGACCCTGCACGATGGCAGCCCCACCATCGACCAATCTTCCACCACCCTCTTGCAAGCGACCGAGCTGCCGTTTCAATTCACCGATCAAACTCCCGGCCACGGTTACCGGCTGGAAATCGAGAGCGTGGGCAGCGACGGGAACGGAAATCGCACCGTCACCTTTAGCGCCAAGAATTGGTTCGTCCGCTATCTCTCGCTCTTTGTCCGCTATCTCGATGGCACTGGAAAGCCTATTCCCTTGAGCGCCATCGCGCCGCAAATTCAGCACGGGTTTCCCCTCTG
>CAZUFQ010000505.1:0-5584 GCA_964618735.1 uncultured Enterobacteriaceae bacterium | reverse complement strand
GTGCGGCTAGTGAGATGTTCACACGGTCAAGAATAAGAAAAAACGAACCGAGCCAGAGAACACCCATGACCAGTAGACGGACGCCTTGCATGATCCCTCCTCTTCGCTTGGGGATTATCATGCGCAAGCGCGGCGGATGTCAATGGTCATCGGGTCATTTTAGGATTGAATCATCGGGCCATTGAGTCATTAGGGCATTGTTCCTAATTTTTTAATGCGTCAATCACTCAACAATGACTCAGTGCTACAATGAGACAGTTTTTAAGAGGGAGAACCTTATTATGGAAACTCACGGACTGAAAGCCGAAGGCATACAATGGAACTTGAGCGAATTGTATAACGGTCCAGACGATCCTCGCATCGAGGCGGACCTGGCCGAGGCGCGACGGCAGGCCGAAACCTTTGCACAGAAATATCGCGGCAAGATTGCCGGCGGTGAACTGGATGGACGTGCGCTGGCAAAAGTGCTGGCTGAATATGAAGCCTTGGCGGAGTTGGAGCATCGTCCGTCTTTCTATGCCTCCTTACTGTTTGCCGGCGACACGCAGAATGCGAAAGCGCAACGACTTGTCCAACGCACGCGTGAGGTTGCCACCGACATCGCCAACGTGCTGGTATTCTTTTCTCTGGAATTGATCGGGATAGACGATCAGCAAGCTGCTCGTCTCTTTGCTGCGCCGGAAATGGCACAGTACCGACATTATGTAGAAACTGTACGTCGCTTCAAACCCCACACTTTGAGCGAACGAGAAGAGCAATTACTCAATCAGAAACAACTCACGAGCAGCAGCGCCTTTGAGCAGCTCTATGAAGAACTCACCGGCTCGCTCCGCTTTACGATGAAGCTGGACGGTGAAGAAAAAGAACTCACTGACGGTGAAATCATGGCGCTGTTACGCCATCCAGACCGCGCCTTGCGTGAACAGGCTTTGTCGACGTTCCTGGAAACGCACGCTAAGCACTCGCTCGTCTTAACCACCGTTTTCAACAATATCTTTCTTGACCACAAGATCGATTGCGAGATGCGCCACTACAGCGACGTCACGACGCCGACGCATCTCTCGAATGAGATCGCACCAGAAACGGTTGAAGCCATGATGCAGGCCGTCGAGCGTCACTATCCTCTTACGCAAGAATACTTCCGTCTCAAAGCGCGACTGCTCAAGGTTGACAAACTCAAGAACACCGATATTTACGCGCCCATCGAGGCCGAGGTCGAGCAGGTCACTTTCTCTCAAGCAAAGGACCTGATTCTCACCGCATTCAGCGGCTTCAATGCACACTTTGCTGCGTTGGCGGCGGACTTTTTCAACAAAAGATGGATCGACGCCGAGGTGCGACCCGGAAAGCGCGGCGGGGCCTTTTGTGCGGCGCTGTCGCCCCTGCACCATCCCTACGTGCTGAGCAGTTTCAACGGAACTGGTCGTGATGTTTCGACCATTGCCCACGAACTGGGGCACGGGATTCATTACTCGCTGGCGCGTCGTCAGTCTCTATTAAATTATGACGCCCCGCTCGTATTAGCCGAAACAGCCTCTGTGTTCGCTGAAATCATGTTGACGCGTCACTTGCTCATGGAAGCAAAGAGTGTTGCTGCACGCCGAGGAATTTTGTGTGAAACGATCGAAGAGATGTACGGCACCGTATTTCGGCAAACGGCGTTGACGCGCTTTGAAATGGCCGCTCATCAGCAACGAAAAGAGGGACAGTTAGCAGCGGATGACCTAGCAGCTCTGTGGCTCCAAGAACAAGAAAAGCTCTTCGGTTCCAGCGTGGAAATGATTCCCGCGTATCGATGGGGATGGACGTACATCAGCCATTTCATCCACAGCCGGTTTTATTGCTATTCCTATTCATTCGGAGAATTACTCACGCTGGCGCTCTACCAACGCTATCTCGACGAAGGTGAAGCGTTTGTCCCGAGTTACATGCGACTGCTGGAAAGCGGCGGCTCGCAACGTCCAGAACACGCGCTGGCGCAGATTGGCGTCGATATTAACCAGCCAGAGTTTTGGGATCGCGGCTTTCGGGTGATCGAAGGGTTGCTCAGTGATTTGCGAGCAACCCTGCAGTAAGAACAAAGAAGAATAAGGGGCGCGCCATTTCTTGACTATAAGGCGCGACGGTGTCGCCGTCGCGCCCCGATTTCAAGATGTTTACTTCAATGAAAATCCTTCGTAGGCGTTTTGCACGACCTCATTGCATTTTGCGACGTACCCAACCCAATCGACATACGGCATGAACACCCGGGGTTTGCCTGGCACGTTGGCGCCCAGATACCAGTTATCGCAGGCGTTCCACAACGTGGCGTCCGCCGCTGTTTGTACCTGAATCAGCCACGGATCCTCTGCTTCCACAGTGGCTTCGATAGTCTGCTTCCCCTGGTTGCGCATGTATGTTAGGCAGTCGCCGATCCAATTTACGTGCTGTTCGATCGCAGGAATCATATTGGCAAGAACTGAAGGGCTACCGGGACCAGTGATGGTAAATAAGTTCGGGAACCCAGAGGAAGAGAGCCCCAGGTAGCAGCGTGGACCCTCCGCCCATTTGTCTTTCAGCGCCCGGTTGCCTTTGCCTCGAATGTTGATATTGTTGAGTGAACCTGTCATCGCGTCAAATCCGGTCGCAAACACAATACAGTCAACTTCGTACTCTTTCCCATTTGCCTGCAGCCCATGCGCTGTAATGCGCTCGATCCCCGATTCGCGGATGTCTACCAGCGTGACATTCGAGCGGTTGTAGGTTTCAAAATAGCCGCTATCCAGGCAAGGGCGCTTACACGCATAGATATGATCCGGCATGAGCAGCTCCGCTACCGCCGGGTCCTTCACGATTGTACGAATTTTTTCCTTCACGAAGTTGGAGACCGTTTCGTTGGCTGCAAGATTGGTCCCGGAGTCTTCAAAGGCGACCATCATGCCCAGTCCCCCTTTTTCCCAACACTCTTCATAACGGCGGCGGCGCTCTTCTTCGCTGACCTCGAAGGTCTTTACCGTGGAAAGGTTCAGATCTTGCGCAAACGGCTGCCCGTTATTTTTCATTCGGTAGCCTTTGTAATTAGCTTTGATCCGGGCTTCTTCTTCCGGATCAAGGGGCGTATTGCGAGCCGGCACGGAATACTGCGGTGTCCGCTGAAAGACATAGAGATGTTTCGCTTCCCGCGCAATCATGGGAATGGCCTGAATTCCGGTAGACCCCGTGCCAAGCACTGCGACACGTTTTCCTGCAAACTCAACGCCTTCGTGCGGCCAGTTCCCGGTGTGATGCCATTCTCCCTGAAAATCTTCGAGATCCGGAAACTTTGGAGTATTCTTTGTGGACAAACAGCCAGTAGCCATAATGCAAAACCTGGTGGTGGCGCGGTCCCCACGGTCCGTCTCAATTGTCCACATGTTCGCGGACTCGTTAAAGATGATGCTTTCAACTCGTGTGTTGAACTGCATATCTTTACGAAGGTTAAATCGGTCGGCAACGTGGTTGGCGTAGCGCAGAATTTCAGGTTGAGTAGAGTACTTCTCTGTCCAGCGCCATTCTTGCTGCAGTTCTTCGGAGAATTGATACGAGTACTGTAAGCTGGGCACGTCGCAACGCGCGCCTGGATAGCGGTTCCAATACCAGGTGCCGCCTACGTCACTCCCAGCCTCGTACACTTTAGCGGTGAGCCCTATCTCTTTCAGCTTATGGAGCATGGCCATGCCGGCAAAACCAGCGCCTACGATCACTGCGTCACAATGGGGTGAGTTCTGAGACTCAGGCATTCAAGATTCCTCCTCAATGTTCTCGGAAACTGTCTAAGGAAACGGACCGATGAGCATTACCCCTGAGTTCGAGAACTGTCAAGCTGATAGGAGTTACGGTAGTAGTGCAATTTCCCATGAACGGATGAACCTTGGCAACGACTGCCCCTTGCGCGCCACCATGTAGGGGCTTGATTCATCAAGCCCTGTGGCGGGTCCGATGAATCGGACCCCTACCGCGTAAGAGGGTAACCCGATTAAACTGCACCACTACTGAAGTCGCAGTAGACATAACAAAATTCTGGTGTTTGGAGACCCACTCGCCCCTACGACTTACAACCGTTCTTTCGCGCGCAGATCTTCCACCAACGTTGTTCCTGTTCGCCAGAAGAACCACGCTGACAGGAGATTCATGGTCACAGCGACATACAGCAGCGAGTAACGAATGGCGTCAGGAGTCCCAATCCAGTCGTTGAGAATTCCGATTGCTTGTGGCCCCGCTCCTAAGCCAATAATTGTCAAAATAAAGATAAAGACAGCGGACGCCACCGCGCGCATGGCCGGAGGAACAAGATCTTGCACGATCGACGCTGCCGGACCAAACCAGAGCGTACCGCACACCATTGCAGGCAGGAAGCTGAGTAAGGCAAGCCGGTGATCATCCAAAAGGACGCTGGCGACATTGAAAGGAATAGACAGTATGGCCCCGATCATACTGATATACGTGCGCGCCTTGGGCTGAGTGCATACCCAGCGATCGGCGATGACACCGCCAGAAAAGGAACCTACTACCCCGCCAAGCGCGGTGATCCATGACATCCACAGTCCCAGCGTGCCTGGCGTCATATGATGGATACGGACGAAAAACGCAGGAAGCCATGCCGCCAGACCATAGCCGGAGAAAGCAAGGAACGCTGCGGCTAGACTAACATGACGGCCGGCAGGAATGGCGGTGAGAAACCGCCAGACTTCGCCTATTGAGTATTGTCGGGTGCTGACCGGCGTGTGCTCACTCATGCCGCGCACGGGCTCTCGCACGGTCAGGCGTACGATCATTGCTAAGAGCAACCCAGGCAGACCGACGACGAAAAACGCGACACGCCAGCCAAAGGCGTCGTTGATGGTCCCACCTAGCCAATAGCCCAGACCAACGCCAACCGGGACTCCGCTGGCGTACACGGCCAGAGCTGTGGCGCGTTTTTCTGGAGGGAAATAATCTGAGATCAACGAGTGCGCCGGCGGTGTGGCTCCCGCTTCACCAATCCCGACCCCAATCCGTGCGAGGGCTAAATCGGTAAAGCCCCGCGCGAGCCCACACGTAGCGGTCATGACACTCCAGGCCGAGATGCTGATAGCAATAAGGCTGCGCCGGACCCAGCGGTCAGCCAGACGCGCCAGCGGCAAGCCTGTAAACGTGTAGAAAATGGCAAAAGCAAACCCGGTGAGAAACCCGAGGGCTGTGTCGGAAATTTTGAGGTCCTCTTTAATAGGTTGCAGCAGAATCGCCAAAATCTGTCTGTCAATAAAGTTAAATATATAGACGACGAAAAGGACGGCGAGGACATAATACGCATAGGCGCTATCGACGCTCTTGCTCGGCGTATGGATAACCACAGCCGGGGAAGGTTGGGATTGAGAGCTGTGGTCCACTGACGTTTGCATGTGTCGCTCCTCCTTTTGCCCGTTGTTGGGGCGTTGCGACGATCAAGATTGAACCACGAAACATAAAGCGATTTTCGTTTGGATTTGTCTCATAAGATTCCCCTCACCCGCAGCCGCCCTACGTCTGCTGCCCTCTCCCCGCTGGGGGCAATGGCGCGCAGTTAAGCCAGCACGCGTTTCCCATA
>CAZUFQ010000504.1:0-5595 GCA_964618735.1 uncultured Enterobacteriaceae bacterium | reverse complement strand
CGAAACTCGTCTTCTCCGTCACGCACCTGCCAAAGGCTTTCAATAGCGGCTTGGACTGCTCGCACAAACTCAGCGTCCTCAATATCCGTAGAGAAGGGCACTTGGATGATCCACACGTGAGGTGTGGGGTGTTCAACGCGCAAGAAGGACGGTGAAGGGATCATATCGGTATCCTCGTGGATTTCGCGAGCAAACGTTTGCTCGCGCTCTCTCAGCTCACGCTCAGCGGTGTCTCGCGCCTCGTTTGCATCAATGTTCTTGATCCCTGTGAGCGCTTTGCGAAATGTAGTCTCGTCTGGAGCGTTGAGGATGTCTTGAATAGCTTGACGTTCGAGCACGGCGTCGTGCAAGTGAGTCAGACGGTCGTAGCCCGTTTTGTTGCGAGCAATCTCCGCCTGCCATAAACGGTTATACTGGATGTGAGAATCGATCAGCCGCTGATTGGCCGGGAGTGGGCGATAATCAGCCAGCAATTTTTCATAGTCGGCCGTCTGTTCAGACGAAGAGAGAGTTGCGACATGCTCAAACTCTGCTTCAAGCCCGTCGAGTTTTTGCATTTCGCGGTCGATAAGCTGCCGCGTCCGGGGCCAACTGTACGATGACGAAGTGGCGCGTGGTGGTTGAGTAGGCGGCGGCGCATCCGGTATTAGTTTAGGTAGAATCTGATAGCCATGTTGGACAGGTTTTGGCGCCGCGGCTTCGAGCTTCTGCAAAAGGGCGGCGGCGTTTTTCCCCACGATCTCATGGATCTTGTCATAGAGGCGCTGCATTCGTTCTTTGTACGTGTGATAATACGATTCAACTTCGTCGCCTTGCTGAACGTATGCAGGCGGCGCGCTCGACTGGGTCGTTTGTTGCGGCTCTGGACTTGGCTGCGCGAGGGCGTTGGTTTGCGGCCTTGTTGCGAGAGCTATCGCAAGTGCGAGCATCGATGTCCGGATCAGGATGCTTGGCAATGTTATTTCCTTCCATCGTCGGAACGCTTGTCTAGAACGAGAACACAAGTTGTCACCCATCTTCGGCTCATGTTACGATTGTGTCATAAGAGATTGATACAAGAGAATGCAAAGCTCGACGTACAGTGGGGAGCGGTTCTGAGCGAGATTGGCGTTTGCAAAGATTTAGAGTGAAGTTTCGTATGTCCTGAGAAAGCTGCGAAGAACAAATGGTCTTGTTGCGGTCGGGCGACGACTCCCTGGCGCGGCTTTTGCGTTTGAAACAAAGCAGTAGCATCTATTAATGGTGATTGGAAAATAAGTGAAGGTTTTGCTGCTTAAGGGGCTACGCCATGGGGTCTCCACATACTCTCGCGGTTCCTACCGATAACGCAGAAGTATCGCTATCAACTGAGAAGCCTTCCGTCACTTTAGTGGTGCCTGCCTATAATGAAGCAGCATCTTTACCAACCACCATGCCAGTCTTTATTGATTATTGCCAGCGCACGAACCGTAAGCTTATCGTTGTCAACGATGGTTCAAAAGACGAAACCAAGAAAATCCTCTCAGCATATGATAATGTCAACAATGTAACTATTTTACATCACAAGGTGAATCGTGGGTATGGCGGCGCCATCAAGACTGGCATCGCACATGCCGATACCGATTTTGTCGTTACCGTGGATGCTGATGGTCAACATCAATTAACTGATATCGACGCGTTGTACGAGGTCTGCTTGCAAGAAGAGACAGATATGGTGGTCGGAAGCAGAGGGAGACAGCGTTCAAGCTTCTATCGTGAAATTGGCAAATGGCTCATCCGCCGCATCATTTCCGTGCTCTTACCCATCCCCATTCACGATGTGAATTCTGGCATGAAACTCTATCGAACGCAGTTTGCACAGCGCTATGCTCCTCTTTGTCCTGATTCGATGGCTTTTAGTGATGTTATGACCTTAATTTTCATTCATCAGCGTCATCTCGTGAAAGAGCATCCGATTACGGTCAAACACCGAGTAGCTGGAGAAAGCACTATTACAACCCGAACAGCCTTTGATACCGTCTTAGAAATCATCAATATTATTGTTTTGTTTAACCCGATGCGCATCTTCTTGCCGATATCTCTGCTATCTATTCTCCTTGGCGTTCTCTGGGGACTTCCGATCGTGCTAAGGGGAAACGGGGTGAGCGTAGGGGCCATGTTGGCGATTATCACAGGAATGCTCTGTTTTTTTCTTGGTTTGATTGCGGAACAACTGTCTCTTATCCGCAAAAATAACACTAATTAAGTGTATGGCTGCACCACGGACGCCCACCCTACCTCCGTCGACCTTTCTCAAAGAAGAAGCTCTCCTCTTCGGTAGATACATTTTGAAGAAACAACCAGATGATTCCTGCCTTGCACTGTATGAACAAGCAATGGAGAAATTACATATTTCCCTTGATAAAGATGATGAGAAAATTTTGCACTTTATTCGGCAACACCCTTGGTCGGTGGGAATGTTCGATGCCGGGCTTGCATTTGTAAATCCATACTCGCAGATAAGAAGAAAAATTTTTGTGATGCTCGCTATTCTTGAAACACAACCTCAGTATGCCCTTTTGTTCCTCCCGCGAAAGAGGAGAATATTTTATCTGGCGTACATTTTTTTCGTGGGCTGTCGAGCGGCTAGTAAGGCTGTTCTCGGAGCTTTCTTGGTGAAAGGGCTTCGTTCATGGCGCCGCGCGAGTGCATCGTAGTTGGGTCAGGATGTACGGGCGCGATGGCGGCGCAGACTCTGGTCGAGGCGGGAGTTAACGTCACTCTGCTTGATGTCGGTGTGGAGGATAACAAATACAAACATCTCATTCCTGACAAAGATTTTCTTTCCATTCGCCAGAGTGAAAAAGAGCAGCACCGATATTTTCTTGGCGATGATTTTGAGTCTATTCCGTGGGGCGGGGTCAAAACCGGAGCGCAGCTCACTGCGCCAAGAAAGTTCATGACCGGACTCGTCGATCAATTTCTTCCGATACTGTCTGAAGATTTCTCGCCTTTGGAGTCGCTTGCGCTTGGCGGACTGGGCAGCGGGTGGGGCGTCGGTTGCAATGTGTTTTCGAAGAGCGAACTGGAAGCGTGCGGTCTAAACGAAAGAGAAATGAATGAGGCGTACCACATCGTTGCGGAGCGCATCGGGATCAGTGCGGAACAAGATGACGCCGCACCCTACACCTTCGGTCATCTGGACAATGCTTTACCGGTTTCGGCAATCGATTCTACTGCGCAGCCTCTTTTACAGAGCTACGACCGCCGAAAATCAGTGCTCAACAAGAAAGGATTTTTTTTAGGGAGGCCCGCTTTAGCGTTGCTCACTTGCGATAAGGACGGCAGGAAAAAGAGTTCTTACCACGACCTTGATTTTTATTCTGACAGAGATCAAAGCGCGTACCGCCCCTGGATCACCATCGACCAACTTAAAAAGCATAACTCTTTTGAATACATTGGCTCGACTCTCGTGGTCCGGTTTAGCGAACGACCTGAAGGTGTGGACGTACACTGTCTTGATACGGACACTAATGAGAAAAAGTCCTTCACTTGCAGAAAACTCGTACTTGCCTCCAGCGTGTTCGGCACGGCAAGAATAGTGTTGCGTTCGTTGCCTAATAAGGACCAAAAACTTCCCCTGCTCTGTAATCCTTACACCTACCTACCTTGTCTTCAACCCGCACTCATAGGAACGACAACCGACCAATACCGGACGAGTTTCGCCCAGCTTATGCTGTTTCATGATGAAGCACGAACCAACTTCGATGTGGCGCAGGCCTCAATTTATTCTTACCGTTCCCTTCTGCTCTTTCGCCTTATCAAGGAAGCGCCATTGAATTTCTGTGACGGGAGAATCCTTCTGCAGTATCTCCTCCCAGGTTTTACGATTGCCGGAATTCACCATCCCACAACATCTTTGGAGAACAAGAGTGTGGGAATTACGCCAGATGCGCAATCACCAACCGGCGACAAATTGAGGGTGGAATACTCGCTCTCGGAATCTGAAAGAAGACAAGTTGTCACGCGTGAGAGAAAGTTCAAATGGGCATTTCGGACATTACGTTGTTATCCGATCAAGCAAGTGAACCCCGGCCATGGCTCAAGCATCCACTATGCTGGAACGCTTCCGTTTAGTTTTGAGCAAAAGGAATTTGCCTTGGCTCCGAACGGCAGGCTGCATGGAACTCAACATGTATTCGTTGCTGACGGCTCAGGGTTCAGATATGGGCCAGCGAAAGGGCTTACGTTTTCGCTGATGGCAAATGCCCACAATGTCGCAGCGAAAGTTTTTAAGAATGAGTGACGCCCCGACGATTATCATCACGGGCGCAACCGGGTTTATCGGTTCGCATTTGGTGACTCATTTTGCAACGCGAGGTTGGAAAATCATTGCTTTAGTGCGCACCGCACCTGAGAAGACTCTGCCCGCAGTGAGCTATGTACAGTATGACCTGAAAAACAGCCTCGAAAATCATATTTTCTCGGGAGCGGATTTTTTAGTGCACTGCGCTTATATCAAGGATGAAGTCCACTTCAATATTGAAGGCGCAAAACGTCTTCTCGCTGCATCGCGCAGCTATGCTCTCAAAAGGAACATTTTCATCTCAAGTATTTCTTCCCATGAGAATGCTCTTTCCAATTATGGCAAACAGAAATTCCTTTGCGAAAAACTTTTTGGCTCGATAACTGACACCGTCGTCCGCCCCGGGCTTGTGCTCGGCAACGGCGGGCTCTTTCAACGTATGAGCGAGTACATCAAAAAAGGGCGCCGCATCCCGCTCATCAGCGGCGGTTATCAACCGATACAGACCGTGTGGATAAATGACTTGCTGCTCGCCCTTGAGAAAATTCTTGTGAGCAATATACACGGGACATTTACCATAGCCCACCCAGAAGTTGTTCTCTACAAAGAGTTCTACAAAAGTCTTTCCAGGAAACTCGGAGTGGAGCCGCGGTTTCTTTCTCTTCCCTATTTTGCCGTAAGCAGCGCACTCTACCTAGCCTCTTCCTTAGGAATTAGACTCCCCGTAACAAAAGAAAATCTCCTCGGATTGAAGGCCATGAAACAAGTAGACACAAAGACTGACATCGAAAAGTTAGGAATCTCCGTGCGATCGTTTTCTGAAACTTTGCAACAGCTCTAAGCCTGAGTCTCTAGGAACGAGAATACAATATGAAGATGATACAAAACACATGGGCGTTCAGGGCTGCGTGTCTTTTTTCTTTTTTCCTGCTTCTCGCCGCGTATTCCAACCATTTTCACAACTCGTTTCATTTTGACGACGATCACGTCGTTGGGACCAATCTCTACATTCGGAGCCTAAAAAATATTCCCTCATTTTTTATGGACGCGCGGACCTTTAGTAGCCTGCCCGCCAATTCCATTTATCGGCCTGTGGTGACGCTAAGTCTGGCGCTGGACTATTGGCTCGCCGGGGGCCTGGACCCCTGGCTGTTTCATCTGTCTCAGTTTCTCATGCTCATCAGCTTGGGGATTATGTTGTTCTTCTTTTTTCTCAAGATTCTGGATATGGCCGAAGAGCACTGGTGGAATCGCTACGTTGCACTCTTGATCGCTCTTTTGTTTTCCATACATACGGGAAACACACAAACTGTGAACTATTTCTCCTCTTG
>CAZUFQ010000503.1:2679-5599 GCA_964618735.1 uncultured Enterobacteriaceae bacterium | reverse complement strand
GGGAGGGAAGGAAAAGGGTGGCACATAAGGCCCCCAAACTGGCGCCTGGTGGCGAGTTTCTCCGTTACAGTGAAGACAGGATTTCATGCCACCTTCCTTTGTGGTTACGATGAAAAGAACTTTGCTTTACCCAAAGCACAGCTGTTATTTTCGGAGGAAACTCAAGACAAACTCGCTATATTCAAGCCCGCCGCCGTTGCCGTTCTTCAACCTTCTGCTCGACGAAATCAATCACCTGAGCTTCTAAGCAGACATTGTTAAGATTGTCAATTTCTTGGACGCCGGTGGGACTTGTAACGTTCACTTCCGTGAGATAGTCGCCAATGATATCGAGGCCGACGAAATACAGTCCTTCTTGCCGAAGACGAGGGGCCACTTCTCGACAGATTTCTCGGTCCCGCGGCGTCACGTCTGCTTTTATGCAGGTGCCGCCCACGTGGATGTTCCCTCGGTGTTCGTCTGCACGCGGTACGCGCAACGTGCAGCCGAGAGGGGCGCCGTTCAAGACGATGAGCCGTTTGTCTCCTTGTCGCACTTCCGGCAAGTAGCGCTGGGCAATAATCGCTTCTTTTCCTTCTCGTGTGGCTGTTTCTAGCAACGAGTTCAAATTACGATCTTCACGATGGACGTAGAAAATGCCCGCCCCTCCATGTCCATCGATCGGCTTAATAATCATTTCTCCTCCGAGCTCATGCAGAAAGTCTTTGATAAGATTGACGTCCTGCGACACAAGAGTCGGGGGGATCACACTCGGAAAATTCAGCGCGTAGAGCTTTTCGTTGGCGGCGCGGAGTCCCGCTGGGTTGTTCATGACAAAGGCGCCGTCATCTTGGGCGAGGTCTAACACCTGTGTGGCGTGCAGATAGGCGACGTCAAAGGGCGGGTCCTTGCGCATGAAGACCGCGTCGAAAGCGCCTAAGGGATCGGTGCGTTCTTCGTGAAATGTAAAATGATTGCGGTATTCCCGTCGCAGCTCGATCCGGCGCATGCGCGCCAGCGCTTTTGCATGCCGAACGAACAGATCCCCCATTTCCAGATAGTGCACCTCATGACCACGTGACTGGCTTTCGAGCATGAAAGTGAACGTAGTGTCTTTGTCAATTAAAATATTTTGGATGGGGTCCATGATGAAGGCGAAACGCATACGGTTCCTCACTTACAGTTCTTAATGCTTCGGCGTCACGACTACAGTATGAGCAAACAGATCATGCCACCCACGCTTTTCTGAATTTACGGCAATCCAAAGAAAGCCCAGGCCGCAGAAAGCGAACGACAATCCATAGGCAAGCCAGCGGAAGAGCGCTTGGCTGTAGCTGGGTAAGGCTCCGGTTTGCGTGCGCACCTCTAACCGTAACAGACTTTTACCGATGGTCTGTCCATACTCGCTGTGGAGAATCGTAAAATATGCGGCTGACGCCGTGAGGACGCCGGAGATCCATAGCGGGAATAGCGGCGACTCGTCGGCAGTGTCAGTGAGGAGATCGCCAACTTCGTCGCCCACACTAGTGACAAGCATTCCGATGAGGAGGAGGACGAGTGCAAACATTGTCAAAATACTGGCGTCGATGGAGAACGCGATCAACCGGAGCCAGAATCCAACTCTCTTGTGAGTCTCTGAAAGTGAGAGCGCAGGCGGCGTGTCTAGCGGCGCTGCGAGCAGAGGGCTCTCACCCTTATCTTTCGAGATGGGCTCAATATTAGCTTCAGATCCTTCAATGTTCGCAATGTTCGACTGATGTTCCATTGGACGGGCATGCTATGGTATTCGAGGCGACGCTGGCAAGGGGGGAATTTTTAACTCTCCCAGAGGAATTGACTGAGGGCGGCTGCAACGATGCCTGCAGTTTCGGCGCGTAGTATGCGTGACCCCAAACTGACAATGTGCACCCCGGCGGCTCGTGCTCTGTGAATCTCTTCTGGTGAGAAGCCGCCTTCCGAGCCGACTATGATCCAGAGCGCCTCAAGCTGCCTGTGCTCTGCGGCAAATTCTTTTAATGTGAGCCTGTCTTCTTTTTCGTAAAAGAGCAAGGTGATCGTTTCTGTCGGAATTGTGGTAAGGAGGTTTGCAAAGGAGTGGGGTGGGTCGATCTGTAGTGCTTTGCTGCCGGACTGTTTAGCCGCGCCTTGTGCGATCCGCGTCCAGCGTGCGATGCGTTCCGTTTGCCGTTCATTCAAGAGCTGCGCAACTGTGAACGTTGAGGTGAAAGGTATGAGTCGTTGTACTCCCAATTCTGTGGCTTTCTCGATCAGGACATCCATTTTCTGCCCTTTCAATAAGCCTTGAGCGAGGGTCAAGGAGAAACGGGGAGAGAGAGCATCTGTCGTTGCAGTAATGACAATAGTCGCCTCTGCAGATGTGAATTGGGAAATGGTCCCTTCATGTTCTCTACCCAGATCATCTTTGAGTACAACCGTATCTCCTATGCGCAAACGCAGGACGTGACGCAGGTGGTGGAATTCTACGCCGCTCAGCGTGGCGTGAGTTTGTGAAATGTGGAGAGCAGGAATGAAGAACCGGCGCATACAAAGTCCTGAGTCCCGAGTAACGAGACCTTAGTGCGGAGCGCTGAGTCGAACGATGCTACAGGTGCTGGAGCACTAGGGTCACCCATTCTTCCCGTGGAAAACGAGTGACCAAGCGCCACGTCGGAGGACAATAAGCTGTGAGTATTTCTTGCTCCTGGTCAAGTTGGATGCCTGAGAGAATAGCGCGCCCTGTCCGTTCGACCGCCATGCTAAGAACTGGAGCCAGTGTCACCAACGTGGACGAAAACAAATTGGCGACGACGAGAGCGAAAGGCGTCGGCAACTGCTCGGTCGGAAGTTCGCTAAAGTGGATGCGTGAGGCGACTTTGTTAACCGCGCCGTTTTTACGCGCTTCTGCGATTGCGACCGGGTCGATATCTGTGGCCCAGAGCTG
>CAZUFQ010000503.1:2000-2669 GCA_964618735.1 uncultured Enterobacteriaceae bacterium | reverse complement strand
TGGACCGACGGAGAACGCTTCTCCTTCTGCCCGGGGGAGAAGGCCGGGGCCTGTACCAAGGCTAAGCGGCGTGTGTGGCGGACCATACTGGTCTTAGAGCCGTTCTATTGCGTCGAGACATCCTTGGGTGGTGGCGTGATGGCCAGTGCCAAAGGCCATGCTGGGGTCAATGACGATCGGGAGCCGCTCTCTCTTTGCAGGCATTGGTTCCCAAGGGGGAAGCACTAAGAAACGTTTCCCGACTTCAAGGGGTGGAAAGTGATCTCGCCAACGGTCTTGCCACGCGTCATTGTCCACCACAGAAAACTGAGGGAATGCGGAACCCAAACCTGGGAAGAGATCGGCTATTTCTTTTATATAGTGGCCCAGCGCCTCTTCAAGAACGGTTCGGGATGCATCTTCAGGAAAGAAACCCTGCACTTCGGTTGTCGATGACGCCGGCTGCTGCAAATCGCGGACGCCCTCAATGACGCCAAGAGAGCCCAGCTCAGTTAAGAAACTCGCCACTAATTCCGCAGCGTTATGGGGCGCGGCGACGGTCAAGCAGAGCCAACGCTGCCCGGAAAGTGCTGAGTGTTGGGTAACAAGTGCTGAGTTTGATTCTCTCGCTTCCGTCGGGGTCGTTTCTTTTTCCGTGTCCCTTATCTCCGCATTGGAACTTTGGGCCTG
>CAZUFQ010000503.1:0-1990 GCA_964618735.1 uncultured Enterobacteriaceae bacterium | reverse complement strand
CTCTTGCCTTCACTAAGGTCTGCTCCTGTTCCTGGTCCCTGTTCTCTGATTTGGAACTTGGGGCCTGGAACGTGGAACGTGGAACCTGGAACGTGGAACTCATGGTTACTCGCTACCGGCCTACAACAACCAACGTATACGCCTCGTCGTCAAAGTATTTTCGCGCTGCGCACCGGAGATCTTCGGCAGTGACCGTGTTAATCGCTGCTAGATATCTTCGTCCGTTTTCGTAACCGAGACCGTAGAGTTCATTGAACCCCATTTCTTCGCATTGGGCGGCGTTAGACTGTAGCGAAATTTCGTAACTACCGGTGAGATATTTTTTTGCCTGGTCCAACTCGACGGGGTCAACCAATTCTTCACGAGCACATTGTAGTTCTGCACGAACCGCAGCGGTGGCCTCCTCGACTTTACCGGGGTCTGTGCCGACATAGACGCCAACCACGCCCGGCGCTAATCCTTCTACGCCAAAGGCAGTGACGGAGTAAGCAAGCGCGCGTTGCTCACGAAGTTCATAGAATAGACGTCCGCCTTGGCGCGACAAAATCGCCTCCATGACTTTCAGCGAATACCGATCCGCATCGGCAAGAGAAGCGCCTTGGAACCCCAGCACGATATGGGCTTGTTGTTTCTCAACCTCCTTGCGCGCCGTGCGTACGGTAGTTGGGCGTGGATCATTGGGCGGCAGCGCGGGCGTGTGAGACTTCGGCAATAAGGGCTCTAATGCTGTGCGAAAATGTTCAATGATCTGATCGGTTGCGACGTCCCCGACCACGCTCACCACTAGCTGCGCTGGGTTGAGCAGGGTTTGGTAATAGTCAATAATCTGCGCGCGTTGCAGCGCCCGCACCGTATCTTCATTGCCTAGCACTGAGAAACGATACGGGTGGCTGGTGAAAATAGTTTGGTAAAACAAGTCGAAGGCAATCTGGGCGAGTTCATCCTCGCGATTCTTCAGTAACAGCAACAGCTCACGGCGGCGCTTTTCTACTTCTTCACTTGGAAACCTGGGGTGAAGAAAAGTTTCCAGAAAGAGATCGAGCCCATCCTTGAGACGCGTAGTCGAAAGAAACGAACCTGAGAGTCCCAGACTGTTGCGTCCGGAAAAGCCACGCACGCTGCCGGCGAGCGTCTCCACGGCTTCCGCCAGCTCCAGACGTGAGAACCGTTCGCTCCCACGGGTGAGCATGCCGGCGAGAAAATTGTTGATGCCAATGTTCGTTGCATCTTCAAACAATAACCCGCCCAGCATGACGGCTTGTACAGCGACGACTGGTACTTCATGATGTTCTTTCACCAAGAGCCTGACGCCATTGTCGAGCGTTGTTAGCGAGACATGGCCGTTGGCGGCAGCGACTATCGCCGGAGCAACCACCGGTTGGACCGGCTTATCGAGACGTCGACAGAGAGTTGCGATTTCTTGTTCCGTGGGGAGAGTCACTCCTTCGGTTGCGCCAAGGAAGACTGCGGTGAGCGCTTCAAGCGAAAAATAGCGCTGGGCAACGCGTTGGAGATCGTGAAGCGTTACTGCCGCCAACCCGGCAAGGTACCGTTGGGCAAAGTCGGGATCGTCGAATAGTGTGAGAAAGTAGCCAAGTTGTCGTGCTTGGCCTTGCACCGTCTCACGGCGGTAGATGAAATCACTTTCCAGATTTGTCCGTGCTCGCGCAAGCTCGGAGGGAGAGAGCAGTTCGTATTTGCAACGGAAGAGCGTCGCAAGGATTTCTTCAAGCGTTTGGTGAAGCTTATCACTCTCCAACGCCGCGGCAGTAATGAACAACCCTGCGTCCTGCGGGGTATAAGCATGGGCGGAAATCCAGTTGACCATTTCTTTATCTGCCTGCAGTGATTGCACGAGGCGCGAGCTATCGCCGCCTCCGAGGATGTAGCTCAGCAGATCAAGGGCAAAGACATCCTCATGCGCTGCAGGCGGGATAGGAAAGCTTAGATAGAGGTAGCATTCCTCGACGTTCATATCGAGGACGGAGAA
>CAZUFQ010000502.1:0-5607 GCA_964618735.1 uncultured Enterobacteriaceae bacterium | reverse complement strand
GGGGGGGTGAGGAGAGCTTGTGAGGTGACGGGGGTGGGGCGGGGGGGGGGGGGGGAGGAGGGGAGGGGGGGGGGGGTGGGGAGTGCGAGCGGGCGGTGGAGCCAGATGGGGACCAGGATGGAGGCGCGAGGGGTGGAGTGAGGGCAGTACGGCTGGAACATGTTCGACCGCCGCATGCAGAAAGAAATCTTCCCCTACTGCGCAAAGAATAGTATCGGCGTCATGGCGTATGGTTCGCTTGCTTATGGTTTACTGACTGGCGCCTTTACAGAAGACACCAATTTTGAGTCGGATGACTGGCGCGCGCGGCGCGGACGCATGGGCGGCATCAATCTCTTTCAACATCTCTTTGGCCCTGATTATTTCCCCAAGAACATTCGGGCGGTGGCGGAACTGAAAGCGATGGCGGCCCGCTACGGCAAAAGCTTGCCGCAGTTTGCATTGCGGTGGACATTGTCAAATCCCGTGGTGAGCACAGCCCTGGTCGGTTGTCGCAATGCCGCTGAAGTCAACGACAATGTTGGTGCGCTGGGCTGGTCGATCTCGGATGCGGACATGAAAGAGATCGATGCAATCTTTACGCGCAACGGCGTCGATACTGCGCCGGATGTGTGGCTAGAAAAAGACTGAACTCCTATCGGGGCATTGGTTCATCGGGGCATTGGTTCATCGGGGCATTGGTTCATCGGGGCATTGGACCATTGTTGAAAACAATTCGACAATGACTCAATCACCCGATGACTCAATCACTCAATTTGCCTGCCTGCGCCAGCAGGAGTTCGCCTTTCAGCCGGTACAGCTCCGCCTCGTAGTAACACCCCCCAGTCTTGCGCAGCACCTCTAATGCCTCCTCCACCACCTGGAGCCCTGTCTCACTTTGCCCAACTCCCCCAGAGGCGTCAGCCAATATGGCCAGCCCCGTCGTCCATCCGACTCCCGATCCCATAGCTCGCAACGTAGCAAGGCCCTCCTGGATGTGTGTCATGCCAGTCTCGCCCTGTCCTAGTGCGGCCAACGCCCCTCCCTGCAAGAGACGCGCCCATCCGAACCAAAACGGAAATCCCTGTTCCGTGGCCAGCCGGATGTTTGCCTCCGCCTGCTCGTAGGCGGCCTGCGCTTCTCGACGATGATAATGCAGCACGGTAGTAAAGTGCGCCGCATAGCCTTGCCAGAAGGGCGCCGACAATCGTCGCGCCTCCGCCTGGGCTTCTCGCATGCGGTCTAGGGCTTGGTCTGGATAACCTAAGTTCCACAGGACGTTCGCCAGCTGCGAGAGGCACGAGAGACTGCTCGGAGAGGGCTGCCGAGGGTCATGCCCTCTCAGGCCCTGCTCAAAGTGCGGGCGGGCGGCCGCGACCTCCCCATGATAATAGAGGGCGATAGCGAGCTGAGTATGCGCTGCTCGTAACAGGGTGGGATCCTGGGCATGATCAGCGAGCCGCACCAGTTGCTCTCCCAGTTCCTGCGCGAGCGTCTGGTCGCCCCGTACATTATAAAAGGCGCTGAGTCCCACCAGGACCGGGAAGAGCTGCGGTGTCTCCCCGATTTGTCGACACAGCGCTAAGGCCCGCCGGTGGGTCTGTTCCACTTCTGGGGCCGCCCAGCCCTTGGTAGCGGTGGGAGGAGCACCGAGCGCCAGCTGTAGCGTGAGTTCTTGCTGCGTACGCTCGGGCGTCGCCTCTAGTGTCTGGAGTAACTCGATCCCCTTCGTGAAGTAGCCGATCGCTTCCAGATAAGCCGAACGCTGGGTCGCTCGCTCACCCGCCCGCTGCCAATAGGGAATGGCTTGTACAATAAGACTTGCCTCGGTGTAGTGACGGGCTAGCAGCTCAGGCTGCGTCTCTTTTATCTCAGTAAACTGCGTTTCGAGCGTCTGCGCGATTTGTTGGTGATATTGTTGCCGCGTACTCTTGAGCAACGATTGATAGGCCGTGTCCTGAATGAGCGCGTGCTTGAAGAGATATGTCGTTTGTGGCGGCAGCCCCCGCTGGTAAAGTAGCTCTACCTCGACTAACTGTCGCAGCCCTCGCTGTAGGCTGTCCTCGTCTTGGTTAGCGACGGCGTGAAGCAGTTCGTAGCTAAACTCCCGCCCGATAGTCGCACCCAGTTGGGCAATTTCTTTGGTCGGTCCTAATCGATCAAGCCGCGCCATGAGCGAATCCTGCAGCGTCGCAGGAATGGCTAAAGACACGGGCGCAGCGTGCTGCGCCCCTACGCCGCCTGCGGCTTCGACAACGGCTTTCGTCAGCTCCTCCACAAACAACGGCACGCCATCGGTCTTGGCCACGATCTGCTGCACGATTTCCACCGACAGCGCTTTCCCACGGGTTACTTGCGCAACCATGCTCTCAACCTGTGGTCGCCCTAAACGGCTCAGCGTCAACGAGCTGAGATGCGAGCGATTGCCCCAGGGGGAAATGAACTCAGGACGGAAGGTCAACAGTATCAATAGTCGAGATGTGGGCGCTTGGTCTAGCAAGAGCATGAGGACTTCCAAGGTCGAAGGATCAGCCCAGTGCAAGTCCTCCCACGCACAGAACACAGCGGTCTTTTCTGCCTCCTCAAGCAGCCACGCTACGAGAGCAGCCTGCGTCTTCTCCTTTTGCTTTTGTGGACTGAACGTAATCGGCGGATAGCCTTCGGGATGGGGCAAGGACAATAATGCGGCGAGAAGCGACAGCGTATCTGCTTGCGGGAACCGGTAGCGACTGAGTAGGTGTCGGAGCTTCTCAAGCTTCGTTGCGGGTGCATCTTCGCGCGTAAACTGAAGCAAGCGTTGCAAGTGGTCGATGATTGGATACAAGGCGCTGTTCTGGTGATACGGCGAGCAGTGAAACTCAAGACGTGTCACTCTTTTATGTTCGAGCTGCTCTTTCAGCTCCTGGAGCAGGCGAGATTTGCCAATCCCCGGTTCGCCGCTGACGAGCACGATCTGTCCGGCGCCTGCTTGGGCGCGCTCCCAATGCTGCCGCAGTACGTCCAGCTCTGACTCGCGCCCGATAAACGGCGTCAACCCGGTCCTGATGGTTGCTTCAAAGCGACTCTGCACAGCACGCTCGCCTTGAACCTGATACAGCGACTGCGCTGTGGCAATGCCTTTGAATTCGCGTGGACCTAAGTCCTGACAGGTGAAGAATCCGTGGACGAGACGATAGGTCGCTGCGCTGATGACCACCGTGTCCGGCTGGGCTACGCCCTGCACCCGCGCGGCCAGGTTGGGAGTCTCGCCCAACGCCAGCATCTCCCGCTTCGCACTGCTGCCCATCTCGCCGATGACGACGAGCCCGGTGTGGATGCCGATGCGGACCTGTAGGGATAGTGAAAGCGTGAGGTCCGTAGGGGCACGGCGCCGCCGTGCCCCTACATCTGACTGATGCAACACTTGAATAATCTCCAACCCCGCTCGCACGGCCCGCGCTGCATCATCTTCATGCGCCGTTGGGTAGCCAAAGTAGACTAACAAACCATCACCCAAGTGCTGGGCGACATGACCCTCATAACGCTGGATGACCTCAGCGCAGGTCTGCTGGTAGGTCCGCACCACCTCTCGCAGTTCTTCTGGGTCGAGTTGAGTGGAGAGCGCGGTAGAGCCGACCAGATCACAGAACATCACGGTGAGCTGGCGACGCTCTGCTGGGGATTGGGGATTAGGGGTTGGGAAGGACGTGGAACCTGGAACGTTGAACTTGAAACCTGCGAAGCGCCTGTCCACACCAACACGTCTCCGTCTTCATCCGTCGCCACGCCCTCGGCGCGGATGAGTTCCGTTTTGATATCTTCTACATATTCGTCATCCAGATCGAAGCGACGTTTCAGGGACCGATAGGTCAATCGGCCGCGCTGCTGTAAAAGCTCGCGCACCTGATCCAGCACTTCATCAAAAGTCACGGCTGATCTCCACTATGATCTCACTACGCCTCTTATTTTCTTTTAGGCCTCAGGACTCATAAGCGGCTTCTCACCGCCCCGTCCATCCACAGAATCTGCCCTGTAACGAACCCGGCGGAGTCTGACGCAAGATAAACCGCGGCTGCAGCTATGTCTTCTGGCTTTGCTAGGCGTCGCTGCGGAATGTACCGAGTCAGTTGCTGCTGTAACGCTGCGTCGGCGATCATGCCCATGCCTTCAGTCCACCCGGCCCCGATAGCGTTCACGGTAATGCCGCTGCGAGCCCATTCGAGCGCCAGGGCCCTGGTCAGATTGAGCACCCCGGCTTGAGCGGCGCAGTAAGCGCTGCCATTGATCACGCCGCGTTCGCCAAGAGGAGAAACCACATTGATGATGCGCCCCTTTTCTTGGCCGAGCATCGGACCTGCAGCAGCACGGCACGCGAGATAGGGACCGGTCAGATTCACTTCCAACACGCGTTGCCACTCTAACAGTGAGACACTCGTCGCCGGTTTGGCGAAAGGAAGGTCGTGAACATTAACAAGAATATCGAGGCGTCCGAGTTCAGCAACCGTACGTTGCACCAGCACGTTGACGTCATTTTCCTTACTTGCGTCGATCTTCTGTACTAAACCCTTGCGTCCGCGAGCCTGAACCTCACTTAGACACAAGCTTGCCGCTTCGGCCTCGCGTTGCGTGGCCAGCGTTGTGGCAAGGGCGACATCAGCCCCCGCTTCCGCTAGGGCGATGGCGATGGCGTGGCCGATCGCCGTCGAGGCGCCGATTACCAGAGCGGACTTCCCCTTGAGAACAAACGCCTCCAGACTCATTTTTCTTCTCCTTCCAGAGGCACGATGGGAGCGAATCCGGTTGGTACTTGCCCACCTGCAAAGCCGCCGCCTTCCAGAGCGATCATCTCGCCATTCATGTAATTAGAGAGATCGGACGCGAGAAACACACACGCTGGACCGAGTTCGTCATCTTTGCCTACTCGTCCTACTGGGATGAATTTCCCACCCTGCCAAAACTCCATCATCCTAGGATCATCATGCGGAAAGATGCCGGGGAGAATCAGATTGATCTGGATATTCTTGTCTGCATAGTTGAACGCCATAGAACGAGTGAAATTAATCATCCCAGCTTTGGCCGTGGCGTACATGTAGTTGTGTTTCATGGCGCGTATGCCCACACCGGAGGTGACATTGATGATTTTGCCGCCGCCTTGACGCAAAAAATGGGGCAGCACGGCTCGGCAACAGTAAAAGGCGCTGGTGATATTGAGATCGATTCCCCCACGCCACTGTTCGTCACTAATGGCCTCAATCGGCTTATTCCAACCCGATGAAGCGCCACCGGCGTTGTTGACTAAAACATCGATGCGACCAAACTCGGCGATGGTCGTCTCTACCATCACGTTGACCGGGTTCGCTTTGGTAACGTCCGTGGACACCGGCAGACACCGACGACCTTTGGCGCGCACCAAACCGGCAGTCTCATCGATCTGCGCTTGTGTACGCGCTGCGGCGACTATATCGGCGCCAGCGTCGGCGAGAGCGAGCGCCATCTCGCGACCAAGACCACGACCCGCGCCGGTAACAATGATGACTTTGCCATCCAGCCTCAGTCTCTCAAGGACCCCCATAATACATTCTCACTTTCTTTTTTTTCGCGAGAGGAATTATCCTCCTAGGGAGTAAAACTGTCAATTTTCTGCTACAG
>CAZUFQ010000501.1:0-5612 GCA_964618735.1 uncultured Enterobacteriaceae bacterium | reverse complement strand
CTCCAAGAACCCGCGTCCTTTTCTCAACACTCTCCAAACAAAAAATACAAGCGCCACACAAGCCTTCGAGGAAACACTCCAAGTCATGAAACAATTTATAGAACAAGGGCTGACGCCAGAGGAGTTGAGCGACGCCAAAGCTTACTTTATCAACAGCTTTCCATTGAGGCTAGCCTCCAATCGAGACGTTGCTGCTTTGCTGCCGATCCTGGAATTCTATAATCTGGGATTGGATTATCCAGATCGTTACGCCACCCTCATCGGGCAAGTCACCCTTGAGCAAGTTCACACTGCCGCAAAAACCTACTTGCATCCAGATCGCTTTCTCCAAGTCGTTGTCGCCGACCTTGCGGCGGCTGGCCTCGATAAAAAACAGTAGCTGATTGAGCAGTCACACGAAGATTCGATCTCGCGCCCGGGCTCTGCCTGGGCGCGCACTGGCCGGCAAATTCTGTGTCCTCGTACCGAGGCAGAGCCTGGGTACAAGCGGAGAACACCCCTTCTTGTCCGGCTTCTGTTCCGGACGCCCATTCATGGATAAATCCCGCGGATCTGCATGGCTTCAGCTACACGCTGAATGGCGTAAATTTGCGCTGCCGTACGCATCTCGACTTTCTTGTCATCCGCGACACGTAGCACTTGATTGAAACTGCGCACCATAATGCGACGTAAGCGTTCGTTGATTTCCTCTTCACCCCAAAAAAACGATTGCAGATCCTGCACCCACTCAAAATACGACACAGTGACACCGCCGGCATTGCAGAGGATATCAGGAATTATAAAGACGCCATTGCGACGCAAAATCTCATCGGCCTCTGGCGTCAACGGACCATTGGCGCCTTCCGCAATAATTTTTGCTCGAACACGCGCGGCATTCGCTCCGGTAATCTGGTTTTCCATTGCACAGGGCATGAGCACTTCACAGTTAAGTTCGAGCAAAGCAGCATTCGAGATCGGCTCCGCCTCGGGGTAACCCGCGATCGTGCCATGCGCCGCCGCATAGGCGAGCACAGAGCGCGTGTTTAAGCCCTTGGCATTGTAAATTCCACCTTGGACGTCGCTCACCGCAATAATTTTCGCTCCACGTTCTTCAGTCAAATACGCCGCCGGGGCCCCCACTTTGCCGAATCCCTGCACGACGACTCTCGCTCCTTCCACCGCAAGTCGTTGATGTTTAAGTGCTTCTATCGTGGTTACCATCACCCCCCGCCCTGTCGCCTCGCTACGCCCCAACGAGCCGCCAATCGCCAGAGGCTTTCCGGTCACCACGGCAGGAACGGAATACCCAAGGTGCATCGAGTAGGTATCCATGATCCAAGCCATCTCCCGCTCTCCAGTGCCAAGATCCGGCGCTGGAATGTCGCCTTGCGGATTCATCAATACACTAATTTCGGTAGCATAACGGCGAGTGAGATTTTCCAGCTCGCGCAGCGACAAAGTCTTAGGATCACAGATCACGCCGCCCTTGGCACCGCCATACGGCAACCCCACCACCGCACATTTCCACGTCATCCACATCGCTAACGCCCGCACTTCATCGAGTTCTACGCTGGGATGATAGCGAATACCGCCCTTCGTTGGTCCCAGCGCAGTATTGTGATGTACTCGATACCCAGTAAACACCCGCACCGAATCGTTATCCATCTCCACCGGGAAATTCACTGTCAGTTCACGCTTCGGCATCCGCATATAGGCGACGAGGCCGGGGTTAATATCCAAATAGCTGACCGCGGTATCATATTGCCGGAGGGCATTCGCGTAGGCATTTTCCGTCATGACTCTCTCCTCGCGTCGCAAAGTGAGCCCATGTTAACATACTTCAAAACAATGCTCAGTGGAGGGAAAGGACAAGAGAAGAGGAGCAACAACAGGCGAAAAAGAGAGTCAAACATTTCTTGGTCAGCTCTTTACCTGCAGAGCCGCTTGCATCGGGAGGAGAATAGTGGCTCAGTTTGTCCTAGTAGGGGCGCAGCATGCTGCGCCCCTACAGAATACTCACTCTTGGTGAAGGACGCCCTTCGTTCTTCCGCTGAGTCCCTGTCGTTTATTGCTGTTGCATCTCAGGATAGGTTACTTGGGCGACGTCAAACGTGCCGGTGTTTCGCAACATGCCGGTTAATTCCACCTCTTTTGCGAGATTTTCTTCCGCGGTGAGTCTCGTCCACAACGTTTCCGGCAGTCGCAGCGATAGTTTTTTGTCCATTCCCGTCACTGTTATCCAGTACGATAAATCACTGGGGTTTTGAATGCCGCCAACTTCCCCGACTCCTAGGAGTTGAAAAACAGCCAACTCATGGTTGTTGGTAAACTCATACAGTTTCGCCGACAGATCGGGGTTTGCATCTTTTGCCTGATCCAGGGAACAATCGGTGCAGAGCACTTTACCCTTCACCCGAGTCAACCCTCGCAACTCTCCCCCAATCCCCCCCATGCCTCGACCCATTTGCGCCCCGGCAACCGTGAAACTGCCTGCCAAAAACAGAATTGTCACAAGGCCTGTAAGAACAATTTTTCTCCACATAATAGGCGCCTCCATCTATTCAAACCGACGCTAAGGAAGAGCGCTTTATTCACCATACAGTACGACTGGAAAGCGCATGCAAGCATGGACCAGCTTGCTTCTTTCTATTGAACTAAAATTACAGATTTTGACCAATTCGTACTCGCTCTTGGACGGACAACCCCGGACGCGAGTACTGCTCTACCACCGCCAGGAGAGGACGGAGCCCGCGGCGGTTGGCCATCTGAATAGAGAGTCCAGGACGAGCGTTTAACTCTAACACAAGTGGACCGCGTTCAGCGTCCAATGCGAGGTCTACGCCAATGAAGCCCAGAGCAACCGCATCAGCACAGCAGGCGGCAATAGATAAAACTTCTTGCCAATGGGGAATGGTTATGCCGAGAAGAGGGTAATCCGTGTCGGGGTGCGTCGTGATCCAACGCTTTCCGGCAATAGCAGTGAGTGTTTGACCGGAACGCAAATCGACGCCGACGCCGATCCCTCCGACATGAAGGTTGGCGCGCCCGCTCGACGAACAAGTTGCTAACCGCAACATCGCCATCACCGGTACGCCGTGGAACACCAAGATCCGTACATCAGGCAGTCCGCGAAAACTCAGCTGCGCCAGCAGTGGATGCGAGCGCACCCGGCGCTCAATCAGCGCCTCGTCGTAGCGTTGATTGAGGGAAAAAACGCCGCCAAGGATGTCAGAGAGATGGCTCTCCAGTCGACGGGCCGACAGTTTCTCTCCGTTTGAGGTAACAAATGCTTCTGCGTGTTGTTCAGCAATAATGACAACACCTTCCCCACCAGCGCCTTGAGCGGGCTTCAGCACGAATTCACGCCAACTGCGGGATTCGCTGGCGAAGCGGCGGATGTCGTACTGAAAGCGATAGACCGCTAAGGTGTCTACGACTGGGACGCCGAGCGCCGACAGCACCTCTTTGGTTTTGACTTTGTGGTCAACTACCTGAAAAAGGGAACGTGGATTGTAGCGGGTAATCAACTCTTGATTACGGCGGTTGATTCCCAACACCTGCTGAGCAAGCATCTGGAAGCGACGCATCATCCGACAGACACTTTCCGCCGCTCAGTCAGTGACGCTTCTTCTAGTCCACGTGTTAATCCATAGAAACGTACGTATTCGACCAAGCGGAGCCCGCGCCATCGACCAAGAAGGATTTCAAGAGCGATTACACCGACAAGAAGTTCAGGGAAGGTCAACACCAGAGGCTTTAACCCTGTCCATTCAATCCCCATATACGAACAGGTTGCAACCAGAAGTGTGTTGAAGGTTAACCACAACGCTTCTCCGGTTCCGCGTTCGAGCTGAGTGTTGGTAAAATTTTCAATGGTATTAGCCATAATAACCATAGGAAAGATACTCACATGCAGCAAAGCGCCTACGCCAAAAGCTGCGCCGACCACGGTGATCCCCACCATACTCACGGCTACGACAGCGATAAGAATCGCCACGCGCGACACCAGATGAAGTCGCAGTCGTTGCAAGAGGAGACGTAATCCGGTCCCCAACCCCACAATGATGGCAAACACGACAAATCCCCAGCCAATTCCGGTTGTCAAAAACGCCAGAGATAGCAGCATGGGTGAAAACGTACCGAAGGTTTCCAAGCCGACTACGTTGCGGATAATCACGAGAAAAAAGGCGATCAACGGCAGTACCAGAATCAAATTCAACGCAGGAAGCGACACCAGCGACTGTACGGCCAACACCCATAACTTAACGACTTGCTTCCGCCACCACGAGAGTTGGGCAATCGTATCGGCGGTAAGCAGAACCGCGTGCGTAGGAGGCGGAGCAGCGCTTTCCAGTAAAGAGGACTCACCTCGCACATACAGCCGAGCGGTTTCCCACAAGTGCATGAGGTCGGCTTGCTGACGAGCTAACACTACTTCCGTCGGCTTCAACAGCCGTATGATGACTGCCCCTAACACGCGTCCGACAGGCCACGCAAATTCTCCAGCAATCACGACATGCAGGTCTTTCAACTGCACGCCAGTCTCCCCCTGTTTGAGGAGAGCATAGAGGCCGGCAGTATCCTGCGTATTGATCAAGAGGAGATTCGCTTCTCTGATGAGCGTCAAATTGTCGCTGATAAGCGACTGCAAATACTGCTCACGAAAATAACTTGAGGTAAAATCGGCGCTCAGTAGAGCCACATTGATTTGTTCCTTCTGCGCCGCCGCGAGAATCTGCTCTATCACTCCTGGTGAAATGACCTGATCATTAATGAGGACGACATTCGCAACAGGATGATCGACGTACGCGGCAATCGTCTGCCCATGCTCGCTCTCATAGCGGGCGCCGAGGCGATGTTTTCGGGTCTTCTGCACACTTGGTTGGTCGGCGGCAAACGCCTCGCCCCGAGTTATCTGGCGAATAGTAAAGCTGTACTCAACCGGTACTCGCTTCGTGTGGATTAAGAGTGGTAAATCATTACGATAGAGCGCGAGATGAGTATTAGGCAGCCAGGCAAAATACCCACCAGTCGGGTCCATCGGGGCCCAGGTCTCTCCCACAAGCGCTTCGACCCAAGAGATCGTGGTATGTTTTTTCGACGTATCGCCGAGGCGAATCCCACCTACGACTCGGGCCGGTACTCCGACTGATCGCAGTAGCGCGACTAAGGCGCGCGTCTTCCCAGCACGGCTTCCGCGCCCCGCAGTCACTACAGACAGAGCATCGCCCTTTCCTTCACTGCTCGGAACGGTAGGAAGGTCGGCAACGTAAACATACAGCGCGCGCATCACTTGCTCAATCATGAACTTTGATTGCGTTCGTTGAAGCGACTGCACCAGTTGTGTCGCGCGCCTTCGCACCGGCGCTGCAGTACTTTGAATGAGCGGCGACGCTGCGAGGTAACGTTGCAATTCAGCGGTAAGCGGTTTTTGCGGAAAAAAGACTGGCGGCAGCGCAGTCCGAGAGTCAGCAATTTGTACTGTATATTCGTAGGCGAGTTGCGACGGCGTCGGGTCCTCCGTGCGCACCACCCAATGCCCCCAAAGATTCAAACCGTATGCTTCTTCTCAATAGGACGACCCAGTCGCCCTCGCGAGACCAGCTAACACCCTTTGGGATCCATCGGCCACA
>CAZUFQ010000500.1:0-5615 GCA_964618735.1 uncultured Enterobacteriaceae bacterium | reverse complement strand
GCCGATCAGTCCACCCGGCGCGGCAACGCCGGTAATCTGAACGCCTTCGATCCCGGAAAATTCATCAAAGAACCTTCCACAACTGGTAAACATCAGAAGCCGGTGGCGCTGCATCTCCAATAATTTACAGACCTCGACTTTCTGGCCAGGACTGAGCTCTCGTCGCGCATGCTGCGCACAGAAAGCGTCGATATGGTCAGAGGAATGATTTAAAAGAAGCTCAATATACGCATTACGCGCCGCCCACGGGTCTGTCAGCAGCGGCGCACAGCAGCGCTCGAATAACTTGTCAATTTCATCCCGCAGCCAGTTAAGCGCAGCACGCAGAGGCGCTCGCCATTTTTGCGTCCATGAGATCTGCCCCCCGATGTGGCAACCACAATTGCTTTGCCAGCGTTCAACGCCATGAGCACAGCTCCACGACGTGCGCTCGGCAATCTCGACTTCCCACTGGGGTGGAAAGAGCGCTAGAAACTCCCCATAATTGGTGAGCTGGACGTCTTTGCGCGACTCGAACTCTTGCACTGCAAAGGCAAGCGCCATTTCTCCGAAGCGATGATGATGGCCGTACGACTCTCCATCCGTTGCAAGATGAACAAGTTGCGGCTCTGGGGCTTCCTTGGCGAATCCTCGGGTAAGGTGCTCGACAAACCTGTCGCCACTATTAAGAAGACCTTCGAACGCGACCCCGCGAGCGAGCCCACTGTGGTAGAAAAATAAAGCAATGCTCCTGCCGCTCGGCAGACGACAAAGATATGGGTGGGTCGTATCAAGTTGTTCGGTCGTAACATTCCGCCAAGCGGTCTGTCCGGCAGGCCGAATGTACTTTGCCTGGTGCGGCGCCAGGATCGTAAAGCGGATGTCATGAGCAGCCAACACCTCCAACGTGGCAAGATCAACCGCTGTCTCTGGCAACCACATGCCCTCGGGGCTCCGTCCAAAGTAGTGAACAAAGTCTCGTATGCCCCACAGCACCTGGGTCTCTTTATCGCGAGCATCGCAGAGCGGCAAAATGGCGTGACCATACGCTTGCGCGATCGCGTTGCCATGTCCCTGATGACGTTCTTGGCTGAGTCGATCCGCCTCGACGATTTGCTGAAGCAATCGGGGCTCGCACCGTGCAAACCAAGAGCACAACGTGGGTCCAATGTTGAAACTTATCGAGGCATAGTTGTTGCCAATTGCGGTGATGCGATTGCCGTGTCCTAATAAGCGCGCGGCAGCGTTCGGCCAATAGCACTCGGCGGTAATCCGCTCGTTCCAGTCATGATAGGGAGCGGCCGAATCTTGCACTTCAACAGTGTCAAGCCAGGGATTTTCGCGCGGCGGTTGGTAGAAATGGCCGTGAATACAGACGTACCGCATAGATTAGTGATAAAAGCCTTGAGTCATTGAATCATCGGGACATTTATTCATTGAAGACAATCAGGTGCTCGTCGCGCAATCTCTAGAAGTTTCAGTCCTCCAAATGGTTCAATCACTCAATCAGCCTAATTCGCTAGCCAGCGGGGTTCGGCGCGTTCGAGCACAATCAGTCCAGAGGGAGCACGGAAGAACCGTCGTTCCTTCTCAGCACTGCCATCGATCACCACGCCCGCCGGAATGACATTGAAACGATCCACCAGCACGCGTTTGAGCTTGGCTCCAGCGCCAATTTCCGCATAGTCCATCACGACACAATCTTCGACCTCCGCGCCTTTCTCAATACGAACTCCGCGCCCAAGTACAGAGTGGATAACGCGAGCCCCGGCAATCTGGCACCCTTCCCCCACAAGCACGTCTTGCACTTCTCCTTGGACTATGCGGGCAGGAGGACCATCATAGACTTCACCAAAAATGCGCCACTCACTATTCAGTAAATCGAACTTCGGTGAGGCCCCGAGCAAATCCATATGTGCATCCCAGTAGGCGCGTAGCGTCCCAACATCTCGCCAGTAGCCGTGCTCCTCATAGGGTTTTACCCCCGGCACGTCATTTTTGAGAAAATTATAGGCGAACACGCGATGCCGAGGGAACAATTCTGGGATGATCGTGCGTCCAAAGTCATGTTCTGTGCTGCGGCGCGAATCCTCTAGCAACGTTTGCGCAAGCAATTCGGTATCAAACAGATAGTTCCCCATGGAGGAATACGCGTGGGCAGGATCATTCGGCATGGGTTTCGGATGCGCAGGTTTTTCTTCAAATCCAAGAATGCGTTGTTCATTATCAACCTGAATAACGCCAAAACTTGTCGCCTCAGCAACAGGCACTGGCAGAGCCGCCACGGTGACTTCAGCGCGATTTTCCAGGTGGAATGACACCATCTGGTTAATATCCATACGATAAATATGGTCGGCCCCGAAGACCGCGATAAGATCCGGACGGAAATCGCGGACGACGTTAAGGTTCTGATAGACGGCGTCCGCAGTGCCTTGATACCAATTTTCTCCCCAGCGTTGCTGAGGGGGCACGACGGTAATAAACGTATCTTGCAACCCGCCGCCAATACGCCAGCGCCAGGTCGAGCGCAAGTGCCCGATGAGCGACTGTGATTTGTATTGCACTAACACATACACCGCATAGATGCCGGAATTGATGAAGTTCGAGAGCACGAAGTCAACAATGCGTTGCTTTCCCGCAAAGGGCACCGCCGGCTTGCTCCGCGCCTTGGTGAGCGGGAACAGGCGATCGCCTTTCCCACCGGCCAAAATCATGCCGAGGATGCGCAACCTTCGCATCTCTGCCTCCTTTATGAAAACAACATGTTTTCAAGCGTAGGAAATATACAATCCTGCTGTTCCTTGGTCGCCACAAACATCCAATCTTCCTGCCTCAGCTGCCCACGCTCTTGCGCAAGTTTCGCAATTTGCATGAGCCGCTTAAAATCCGCAAAATGCCCGGAGAAACGCTGATCGGCGTAATCACGCGCTGTCCCCGTCGTCACCAAGAAGGGCCAATCAGAAGCTTGCATCAAGAGCAACTCTCGACACGCTTGAGCGAGCACGCGTCGAAGTGAAGCGTGGGGCGTCGCAACATTCTCGTGGACAAGAGACCAGAATTCAAATTCACTGTCATACAACCGCTCCCAGGCCCAATCAGTTTCCTGGTTAAGCCAAGTGCGGTGATCACCCCCTTCTCCCCAGGATCCTTCTGGGAGCGTCAAAGGTTCTCCCGGCGCGTGCTGTTGTAAGTAGGCTTCGCACGTCACCGGACGTACGCCAGCCTCAGCCAATTCCGCGGCGAGAAAGCCGAGCCATTGCGGCCCTTCATGCCACCAGTGTCCCAGAAGCTCCGCATCATACAGAGCGCAAACCACTGGCCCTTCACGCAGGGTGCTTTGACGCTGCAGGAGTTCACCCGTCAACCCAGCAAAATGACGCGCATGCTCACGCGCTCGTGCTTCCGCTCGTTCAGGCATATACACCGCTTTCGCAGCGAGTTCTCCTTTATCACTCACACGCCAAAGTCGTAAGCCCTGCGGCTCATGTTTCTTGTAAAAATCTAAATACCATGGATCTCCCGGATAGCCGCGCTCGAGGCTCCATACCTGCCGGGCAGTTTCCAGATCGCGGAAAAATACCTGGGAGCCCCCCTCCCCGCCCGGAGACACCACTTGACGGATACTGTAGGGCGAGGCGTCGGGTCGACGCGGCCATTCGTTGCGGCCCACTTCTCGTAAATGGTCAAGGTGAGGGAAATAATCGGTATACGGCGGCGAAGGGCGTCCGCCCAAGATTAAATGACTATCGACAAAAAAGAACTCTAAACCACAAGAAGCCACAATTTCTTCCAAGCCGCGGTGCAAAGCGCGTCGGGCTTGCCGATCGGCGCCGATCGGCGGAATCCAGTGATAGCGAGGACGGTAGCCGCATTCCGGCAACCACACCCCATGAGGACGGCGCCCGAAATGCGACTCATGCGATTGCACGGCGAGGCGAAATTGCAACTCAATGCTCTCTTCTCTGCCTAACAGAGGCAGATAGCCATGAGTCGCCGCGCTGGTAATTAAACTGATCCGCTCTTCCAGCATCAGTCTGCGAAAGGCCCCCAGCACATCACCGCCAATGTGCTGGAGGGATTGGATCGCCTCCTGATAAAACTGCGTCCAATAATCGGAGAGCACGGCGAAGTCATCTTGATTCTGCTGGTGAAAATAGGCTCCAGTTTCAGTGCAGGCGCGCAGACGGTTCTCAAGAAACGTCCGTAGCTCTGCCTGGAACAGTGGGCTGGCCAGCTGCTCACAAAGCACCGGCGAAAAACTCATGGTCAGAGGAAATGGTGTTGCCGCAAAGGCCGGAGAACGCAGCACGCGCAGTAACGGCAGATAACTCTCTACCACTGCTTCACACAGCCAATCGCTGCCATGCGGCCACCGTCCGTAGCCAAGCACGAACGGCTGATGTGCGTGCAACACGAGAGCGAACGAGCCAACAGTCGTAGATGTTGTCATGACTTTTCTTTCCTTGTTCTTTATCAATGTACACCGACTTGCACGTTACAAACAACATAACAAGCACCGACCTGCATGTAAGGTTGGAGGTAGAAACTTCGTTCAGAAAGACAAAGACCGTCTTGACGCAAACGCCTTCGATAGGGCATAGCTTCCGTAGTTCCCGCATTATTCATTCACGAGGGCGCTGTTCAAGGAGGATCCACCCATGAGAAGAAGCCTGGGAGCAAGAAGCATTTTGAGTTTACTCACTTTTGTGTTGGTCAACTTTTGGGCTCCCACTGTCCAGGCGCAAGACTACAAGGCGATTCTTGCGAACCCAGAACGGCCCGAAGACGAACGCGCCCTCGACGCCGGACGAAAACCGGAAGAGGTGCTGAAATTTTTCGGAGTCAAACCAGGAAACAAAGTTGCTGATATCATGGCGGCTCGAGGATACTACACGGTGATCCTCTCTCAGGTTGTAGGCCCACAAGGCGTTGTCTACTCCGCCAACAACGCCTTCATCAAAGGCTTTGTCAAAGACGCGCTCGATACGCGCTTACAGAACTCGATGTTTGCGAATGTCAAACATATTGACGGCGAGGTCGATACACTCGCTTTGCCTACCGACGGGTCCCTCGACTTCGTGCTGATTCACCTCAACTACCACGACCTGGTGCTCAAAAACGATAATCGCGCCGCCATGAATAAAATCATCTTTGCCGCTCTCAAACCCGGCGGCGTCTATGGCATCGTAGATCATTACGCCAAAGATGGCAGTGGGACGGAATTTGTGGCAAGCTTGCACCGCATCGACAAAGCCGTTGTCATTAAGGAAATCACTGACGCCGGCTTTGTCCTTGCAAAAGAAAGTGACCTCCTGCGACACCCCGAGGATCCGCGCACTGAAGGTGTGTTCAAACATCGCGGCGAGACGGACCGTTTCATTTTGCGTTTTGAAAAACCGAAGTGAGATATTGTAAAGATAACGGAGCGGCGCGAAAGCAAGCGCCTGCGCCAAGTGTTTGTAGGAGGTTCCTCATGGGCAAAGGAACGTGTCTCTGTGGCGGCATTGCGGTCGAGTTCGACAACGCGGGCGGCGTAGTGGCCAACGGTTTGTTCTGCACAAACTGTCGGGAAGGGTCGGGGAGCCCAAATGGGGTTGTGTTCTCGAGTCCGCTCGGGGTGGTGGTCAGGGGTTGGG
>CAZUFQ010000499.1:0-5641 GCA_964618735.1 uncultured Enterobacteriaceae bacterium | reverse complement strand
CTGAAGGGGTAAAACCCGCCCAGGGTGGCCGTCTCGCGGCATAATACCCCGCCGCCAAACCGGCGAGCTTGGATTCCAGAAAACGGGGAAAGGCGTTATTCGTACCCGTGGAAAGTGGAATCAGCGGCATCTTTTGGCTGCCCTTGGCGACGACGCGACTCGTACCATCGCCGCCGATGACAATAACACAGGCGACGCCTTGATCGTGCATGAGCGCCGCTGCTCGTGTCGAATCAGCTGCTTCGTCATACACTGGCATCTCTAGAAATCGGGGCTTGATGCGGAGAGGTTCGGTAACGCCTGAAAGTGCTTTGACGCCGATGCCAACTGGATCTGGCAAAAACACCACTTCATCAACGCCGGCGCCATTGAGACCCAAAATCGCCCGACGAACAATGTAGACTTTCTCTTGAGTGTCGAGCACAGAGCCGTGCGCGACCAACCGTCGAATGTCTTTCCCAGCCCGAGGATTAGCAATAATGCCGACTGAAGTCATGGTTTGAGGGATTAGGGGCTGGGGGTTGGGGGGTAGCAGAACTAGCCCCTGACCCCTAATTCCCGACCCCTTTCTAGAAAAGTGACAACGCTGCCGCAGTGATCTTTTGCGCGTTGGGTAAATAGTGGTCTTCTAGCGGTGGACTGAAAGGAACAGGGGTATGCAGTCCAGTCACCATTTTGATCGGTCCATTGAGATAATCGAAGCCTTTGTCCGCTACGACTGCGGCAATATCGGACGCCATACTACAGCGTGGATGAGATTCGTCGATGACGACCAAGCGTCCAGTTTTCTTGACTGACTCCAGCACGGTTTCTTCGTCAAATGGAGAGAGACTACGTGGATCGATGACCTCAGCACTCTTACCCTGTTGTTGTAATGTATTGGCTGCCGTGAGAGCGTGGTGCACCATTTTACCAATAGCAACAAGAGTAACATCGGAACCCGCCCGCTTAATATCCGCCTTGCCGAGAGGAATAGCGTATGGTTCTTCCGGCACCGGACCCTTCATGGCCCCAAGCGTAATGTCCTCGAAGAAAATCACTGGATCGTCATCGCGAATTGCCGAGATCAGCAGCCCTTTGGCGTCATACGGAGTAGAAGGGACAACTGTTTTTAAGCCCGGGATATGTGTAAACAAAGAGTACAGCATCTGTGAATGCTGCGCCGCCGCGCGAAAGCCGCCGCCGCAGATCGTGCGAATCACGATCGGGACCTTGGCTTTTCCGCCAAACATATAGCGGAGTTTTGCCCCTTGATTGAGGAGTTGGTCGAAGCAAACGCCCATGAACCCCACGAACATCATTTCTGCGATTGGTCGTAACCCTGTGACTGCCGCGCCAACCGCAGCCCCGATGAAGCCAGATTCACTAATAGGCGTATCCAGAACGCGTTCGCGGCCAAATTCTTTAGCCAGCCCTTTGGTCACGCCTAAGACGCCTCCCCAGGCGTCATCACCGTGTAAATGCTCAACATCTGCGCCGCCGGCGACATCCTCACCCATCAAGATCACTTTGGGATCGCGACGCATTTCCTGGCGCATTGCTTCATTTAGCGCCTGACCAAAATTGAGTTCTCTGTCTGCCATCTGTCCCTCCATTTGCCCCATTACCCCGGGGACTGGGGACTAGAAACTAGGAACTAGGGGAACCTCGATCATTCTTGCCTGCTCCCCAGCGCCTAGCACCCAACACCGAGCACCTAGTAGTTTACGTAAACATCCGTATACGTCTCTTTCACATCTGGATAGGGACTTTCTTCAGCGAACTTCACGACCTCGTCGATTTGGGCCGCGACCCGATCCTCAATTGCTTTCAGCTCGCTCTCACTCACTAAACGGCGTGCGAGGACGTTCTCTCGGAACAATTTGATAGGATCGCGTTCCTTTTGATACTTCTCCTGGTCTGTCGCGATTTTGTACGTCTGCGCATCCCCTTCAAAATGGCCGTTGAAACGGTACGTTTTACATTCGAGTAGCGTGGGGCCTTGCCCGGCACGCGCCCGCGCCACTGCTTGCTGGGCAGCTTCATGGACCGCAAAAATATCGTTGCCGTCGATAGTGACGCCGGGCATGTTGTAGCCCGCCGCCCGATCGGCAATGTTTTCAACGCTGCAATGATAGTGAGAGGGAGTGGATTCTGCGTAGCCGTTATTCTCGGCGACAAAAATGATCGGCAGCTTCCAAATCGACGCAAGATTGAGGCTCTCGTGCAACGTACCTTGCTCGGAAGCGCCGTCACCGAAGAAACAGATTGTGACTTGATCCGTCTTGTTGACTTTTGCCGTCAGCCCTGAACCGCACGCCAAGGGTGGACCGCCGCCTACGATGCCGTTCGCGCCCAGCATGCCTTTGTCCATATCAGCGATATGCATTGAGCCGCCCTTACCCTTACAGGTACCAGTCGACTTGCCGAAGAGTTCCGCCATCATGCCGTGTGGATCAACGCCTTTCGCGACACAGTGACCGTGCCCACGATGGGTTGACGTCATGTAATCCGCGTCGGTGAGATTGGCGCAGATGCCGACTGCGATGCCCTCTTCTCCGGCATACAGGTGGACAAATCCCGGAATTTTCCCCTTGCCGAATTCGACTTTGACGCGGTTCTCAAACATACGGATGAGTTGCATCCGCTCATACATCCAGAGCAACTTGTCTTTACTGATTTCCATGCGGCGTTCCCTCCTTCGCATGACTATGCAAGATGCTGCCGGGCTTCATAGCATGAAAACGGCAAAGGGGAAACAGAAGGGTGAGAATCCACAGATTTTTCCGGGAGGGAGGCTATCCTTTTCAGGTTTGCGGGAATCTGTGATGCGCATGAGGGCAAGTGACCTTACCCTCGTGCGCGCCAACTGATAGCGACTCGAGTTTTCTTAAATTTTAGAGGCTGTGGTAATCGATAAAGCCGGTATTGATGGCCGCGAGGGTGCGACTATTACGCCGGAAAACTCCCACTCCTTCCCGCGAACCGCCGGCATTGGTGTTTCCTTCAATTGTCGTCAATTTTCCACCTTTAACGACCTCGATCAGTCCACTATGACCGTGACCCTCACCAGTGCTAATGACAAAAATCTGGCTAGGTTGCACGAGAGAAGGGTTCTCGATCGCCTGGTCAGATTTGATTCGCCGTATACCTTGCAGGCCTGCTTTCTGCCAATGGTCCAGCACGCCCGCCGTTTTAATCATGGGATTGGGCTTCTGAAGACCTCGTGCTGCTTGCTCGAAGCACCAGTAGACAAAAGCAACACACCAAGGAAAACTGCCCTCTGTGGGGTCCAGCCCTACGGCTCGTAGGAATTGATCCACTTGGGGACCGCGGTTCGAGCCTGGGGGCAGCTCCATGACGCCAATTTGTGAGGAGGCGACATCGAGCACACGAGCCAGCAGCGGGTCGGTAACCTCATGCACGACCGGCACAGACTGCGTCCCAAATAACGCAGCCCAAGTAATCGGACCGACTTTTCCGTCTACTTGCAGCGGGGCCCCATCAGCGTCGAGAAATCGAACCTGAAAAAGCTGCACGGTGTTTTCGGTGCGGGAGTCAAAGACCCCATTTTCTTCCAGAGGCCCACAGCCGACCTCGTTGAGGCGATGTTGAATGGCTCGCACGGTCTCTTGATCGGTATCGCCGATTTTTACTACACGCCCTGGGAATGGTATAGAGATAGGCATAAAGAACTCCTTTGCGCACTGTCTTGCAGATCTGGTAATAAGGTTGTTTCCAATGATGAATGCATCAACAATACGGTCTAAGCCGTTGCTGCCGCCGTCAACGAATTTCCGCGCTTGTGGAGGATCGTTATGGCAGTTTTTGCCTCGATCCCTAATCGAGAAAGTTCTTCAGTTGATCCAAATTGTCCTTGATGTTTTTGCTATCGTTCCACGATTTCTCTAAATTATTGATGTCCGCTTTACATAAATGCCAGGACAACGGTCCCTTCGGTTGCGTGTCGGCCGGCGCAAATTCAACTGTCTGCAATTGTGCTTTCCCCTCAAGCTGTCGGTTCCATGAATTAATGAAACGAGCTACGTCAATGCTATTGCGCGAACTAGCTACTCCTTCACGAATAGCAAACAGTGCATCGAGAGGGCCGATGAGGGCCGCCTCTGCACCGAACGAGGATGGTGCTTGTTCCGGCTGTTTATCGGCAAATCCACGCAACTGAATGATAAGCACGCGGGAAAAATTTAAGCCTTCCTTCCCATCGCGGCGTGCTTCCAAGACGGGCTGTAACCAATCAAGCGCCGAAGCGACACCAAAATTATCGTAGTACCCGCCGTCCACCAAATGTTGCCGCCATTGATTCCTCTGCTCCCCGGCTTTTTTGTTGGCGACATTCGTCCGGACGGCAGGGCTCACAAACGAAAACGTCGCTGACAATCTTGCCGCGGTCCAAAAGGGGAGGTTCGCCCCCGCTGGCGCAACGCCAGACTTTGGATCGGAAAATAAAAACTCCGCTAGCGTCTGCCCTCGCTTGTAACCCACGCCATTGGCCCGGAAATCTACAGGGGTAATCATGACTTTCTGACCCGATTCCATCACGGTCGCGTTAAAAATTACTGCTGGGATCAATCCAGTGGTTATCTGGGCCCCGAGATCGAGTAAGCGCAGTTCGGTTCCCTTTGCTCCCTTGTGAACACGATATTCGGTTTCCTTCTCGGTAGGGCTTTCCTTGACGGTTCCGGCGGCGGTCCGCGCCCATTCGTCTTCCAGGAGTTCCCCTCGATCATGATCCTGTATTATCGGATAATACAGCCCGCCGGTGACTAACCGTGGGAAATCACGAAAGGCTACCCCGTAGGCAGCAGCTTCGAGACTCGAACTTGTCGCTTTGACTCGGATGTTTCGCAGAGTGTTGGGACTGAGCTCCTTTCCTTCTCGGTACTGCGGATCGTTGAGCAATCCCCAAACATATTGTGCGGCCCCGACCGATCCGCCCGAGACCGTACTCAGCAAGCGAATCTCATGCGCCAGCTCTGTTCGTGCACCAATCAGCTTTTCCAGCGCAAGCGCCGTCCAGCCTGCAGCCCAAATACCTCCGCCTTCAGAGGTCACGACGACGAGATTCTTTCCACCTTTACTCTTTTGCACCACCTCGACAGGCGTCGGGAGAGGAGGCGGGGATTCCTCGCGGGTGACTTTGTATTCGTGATCTATGTCGAAGATTGAGTAGCCAATGATAATAAAAGCTAAGAGCACAACGATGGGCGAGAAGTGGAGACGCCCTAAATGGAAATTGAGTCCCGCAAGGAGCCACACGAAGAGCAATAGGCTTGCATACACATAGACGACTGACGGCGGCTGGAGACCGACTGACTGGAGATCGATGGTTCCTTCGGGATTCGCCACCAAGGCAAAGACGTTCCAGAAAACAAGGAGTGCGATCACAATTAGTATAGCGAGGAAGTGAGCCGGATAGATGCAACCTTTTGGATCTAGCAAATAAGCGCATCCGAGCCTCGACGCTATAGTTGAGATCCACTGCTGCAGCCTGCGAGAACGTCGATAGAAAGATGTATCTAGCGGCTCCGCGCCAGGACGATAGCCGCACCCCCGCCAAATTCTTTCGGCCAGAGGAAATTCGTGCAATGGCGGGTCTTTGTCATTGAGGAGGGCTACGGGCGTACAGATCGTAATCCAAGTG
>CAZUFQ010000498.1:0-5643 GCA_964618735.1 uncultured Enterobacteriaceae bacterium | reverse complement strand
GCGTGTTCCAGTAGGTGACAGTCAGGGTATGATTGTGTTTCTTCTGCACCCGTCCATCGATCACCCGTGGGTTAGTTTTTCGCTTGAGTCGCTGCATCATGATCCACGCTCTTCGCGCTGGCTAACGCTCAAGCGCACCGTTTGCCACCCAAACCGAGACCGTTCATGTTCACCTCGAACCGCACGCGGGCGGCAATACGGTGCAGCGCCTTGTTGGGCTGCTTTATGTTCGCAAGATGTTTCCAATCACGGCCAAACATTTCGAGGGTTCCTGCTTTAATGCTCCCAAAAGCGGATGACTTGCCAGCCTGATTTTTTAAGAAGACGAGTCACTTTCTGGTCGCGTTTTTTATTCTTTCCTATCTTGTTCGACCAGAACTCCTGATTTGTTTCCGGAATATTTCGGCAGCGACGACAACCATGCCAAAAACATCCATCAACAAAGACGGCGACCTTTGCTTCATCGAAAGCAAAATCTGGCTTGCCAAGGACGTCAACCGCATTGACGCGCCAACCCGCTAGGCCGGATGAAACCAGCCGGGCACGTAAGCGCCATTCGGTAGATCGATTGCCTCGTCCCCGAACAGCAGCCATAACTTCGGAACGTTTGGCTTTTGAGAAAACATCGCTCATTACAGGTTATGTTGTCGGCTCGAACTTGTTCTTCAGTCCCTCGTAAATCCGTCGTTGGTCGTCACGAGCTAAGCTCCAAATGTTTCGGAGAACGCTGAGGGTGTTCGGAGTAGGTGGAATCACGAGATTACTGCGGTCTTCGTTGCAGTTGTGACACAGAGTTCTCAGATTGTCGTCGACGGTCGGCCCGTCAGGGTCGATATGATCTACGTGCAAGGTTATTTTGCGGTTCGGGTTATATGGATCGGGATCGCCTGCTGTGACTCCACACATTCCGCAGGTCAAGCCATTACGTTTCAGTATTCTTGCCCGCATCGCCTTATCAGTTTTGTGAGTAAATATACTCTAGCCTTGAAATACGTTTTTGAAGTGCCAATCCAAGTATTGAAGATTAGGAGCAAAACGGCGAGGAAGTCTCATTTTTTGCCAGTTAAAGTCTTGTATAGCTGTTTTTGTGAACGTGCTACGCGAAATCGAAACACTGGAAGCGACTCTGACTTCAAGATCATTGTTGATGGAAATAAATCCTCGATCAAACACTTTGTCGTGCAAAACACACAAACACAAGCCGTTTTGTGGATCAGTTCTTTGTTCCCTTCCGATTGACCAAGGCAGGATATGACTTCCCACGAGCAACTGAGGCAAGTCAATACTACAAACGCAACAAGAATACTCGTAACTTGATAAAACCGTCCGGCGAAAGAACGTTTGACCTAAGCGCACCGTAACAGTGGCCTGCCTCTCGGTCGCTCCTGCTGGGCGTGATATGACTGGCGGTTCTTCATCCTGAACAAAAACAACTTCTGGCGCTTCTTTTTGAGCCAACAGCTTTTGACTCTCCATCACAAGCAAATCCCAATGTTGATAGAAAGTGTCCCACACTTCACGGTCGGCTTTACTGAAGTGAGTAAGACCACTGATGCCCTTTTGAGCAAGGAGTGGATCAAATGCGCCGAAGTTTCCCAGCTTACGTGCTACTGAACTTGGGGTACGCCCGAGTAACTGAGCCAAGCGGACAATTTCAGGATTGTTTGCTTTGGTTTTCGCGAAGGGAATTTGGCAGTAGAGGTAAAGCGCAAGAATTAATTCTTCGCGTGACCATGCAGTGTTATATTTGAGCGGCGTCATTAGAGAAGGGAGCAAGGATATAGCAGTAATCTTCTGCATCAGATTGAGGTCGATAGTCAGGGTCTGTGTCTACCCTATACTCAGAGAGGAGTTGCTTTCTGGAGATTCGCTCAAAATGATAACGAACACCATCAATAAGCAATACTGCTGCCTCTCGCCCACCTTCAAAGAACAGAGAGACATCAATCGACGTACCCGCTTCGCTCCTGATTGTCACAATTCGCTCAGATTTCATATCTCTATTCCTTCAGGCGTACCGAGGCCGTCAATCTGCGTTGCCGATTTGTTTGGCTATTTCAATCTTCGATCCCTTAAAAACAAACTCATCCGGAAACCCCTGTATCCGAGCGGCTTCTCGGTGGGTTATCGGGCGATGGGCTTCGGGGTGGAGATATCGTCCCTTTTCGGGTTTGAAGAACTCCGTGCGAATAGTAACACTAGGCTCGTCCCAACGGAGACGACCAAATAAATCGGTCCCGCCTTTGGTCTTTTTTCTCCAGCACTCGGGCATGAGTTCGGGAGGCAAGTTCCAACGGTTTCCACCTGGCGGAATGTGCTTATACCGCTCTAGGGATTTTGGAGTAGGATTTCGCCCGAAATGGAGAGAGTACTCCGTTGGCTCCAATGGTAAATCGCCGATCGCCTGTCGAACAGTGGCCCAATCGCATAAGTGGAACGTGGTTAAGTCTCGCTTCTTGGGGTCCACATGGGTTGGTTTTGGGAAGACCACTCGTCCAATACGCGAACCGATGATGATGGTGCGTTTGCGCGCTTGAGGCACTCCATAATCGGTGGCGTGAAGAATACGTCCGTCCACGTTGTAACCTAATGCGCGAGTCTCGCGCATCAATTCCTGTCCTTCTTCCGAGTTAAGAAGTGGTGGAACGTTTTCTACTACAAAAACCAAGGGTCGAGATTGCTCGACTGCGCGAACGAAATGACGCCAGAGTTGGTTACGGGGATCGTTAGGGATATGAGCGCCAAGGTTGCTAAAGCCTTGGCAGGGAGGACCACCGATGATTATATCCGCTGGTGGAAAGCTCTCAACGTCATTTATATCTTCAGGGGAGCAATGCGGCCCGAAGTTCGCTTCATAGGTTGCAGCGGCATCTTTGTCAAATTCGACAGCAAAGACAGGAGTGAAACCGGCTTGAACAAACCCGAGCGTGAAGCCGCCTGCCCCCGCGAATAAATCCATTAAAGTCAGAACTCTGACCGTGCCCGTTGTTCGTTCTTCTTCAGGCGGTAGCTTGTGACTCTCTCGAACGTAAAACGCGCGATGACCATTCAGAGCGTGAGTAGAACCAGCCAACTTTTCCTTCATCCGCTTCATAACACCTACAGCAACTTGGCCTTTAGAATTCATAAGACCATAACCTATTCGAGATTGTCACGCCACTCAGCGTTACAGACGGAAAGCTTGGAAAACATTTGGACCGTGGTCTCTAAGAAGCGGCCCAACGCGCCCGATCACGGGCCGCTGCCCAAACTGCCCCATTCAGATTCAGACAAGGCCGCACGCGGGCAGCGGTCACGTGGAACGATTTGTTAGCCGTTGCTATGGGGCCTATGCCGCAAGCTTCCGCACATGAAATTCTTTCCGCCGCCGCTCGGCATGCCATAGGTCGTATTGCGTCTGCTGATTCAGCCAACTCTCCGCCGAGGTGCCAAAGGCGATCGATAACCGTACTGCCATCTCAGGACTAATCCCGGCACGACCATTGAGGATTGCCGAGAGGGTCTTCCGACTCACTCCTAACGCTTTGGCGGCTTCCGTCACGCTCAGGTGGAGCGGCTCCAGACCTAAAGTTTTTAACACTTCCCCGGGATGGGGCGGATTATGCATACGCATGGGACACCTCTAATGATAATCTTCGTAATCGACCTCGGTGGCGTCTTTCCCGACAAAAGTAAAGGTCACCTGCCAGTTCCCGCTCGTTTTGACGGCCCACGTCCCCTTCCGATCTCCCTTGAACTGATGCAGGTCCAAGCCGGGGAGGCGCATATCTTCAGGAGCAGTGGCGGCGTGTAAACGACCTAGGATCAGTCGTAACCGCTCCGCCTGTTGGACTGGGATACCTGCCTTGCTTCCTGTCAAAAAGAATCGTTCCCGCCCTTTGTGTTTGAAGCTGCGGATCACCCCACAGAGTGTAACCTGTGAGGTGACAGCCTACAAGACGGCTAACGCCCCAAGCGCACCGCGAGCGGCCCACCCGCAGCTTTTCATGTTTACCCCAGACCGCAAGCGGGCCGCGGTCGCGCTGGAGGCAATGGTTAGGCGCTGCCTATTCTTGTCCGACAACACTTTCAGTGATTTTCTCTTGCTGTGGCCCATCGACCGAGACGATATATTGGGTAAGTTCCGAGCGTCGTTCTTGGGCGCGCTTGGCCGTGACGAGGAGTTCCCGGATCGTCAGGAGTAACTCGTCCACCGTTTCAGGGGTAAACGAAGCCTCCCCATCAACTGGACACACCCAGGCATAACAGCTGGGAACGCGAATGGTGATCCTCTCTTCTTGGTACTCGAAGGTGGTGGGACGCCACTCTTTTGCTATGTGATGCTCGCCGCACATGGGAATCGGTTTGGTTGCCATAGATTAGCGCCTCTTTTGTTTGCGTCGTCGGAGCGGTGGATGCTCCCACTCTTGTTCATCCGGGATATAGGCCGTCACAAACTCCACATAGATTGCGTCAGCGTATTCACAGACCACGTGCAAGTAAATGTCCGTTGTCTTTGCCAAGCTGGTTTTGCCACAAAGGAGCACTTGTTGGTCGTCTGGATATTCCTCGATGATGGCGCCCTCCAAAATTGCCTCAACCATATGGGTTCGCTCAAATCCTTCTTTCAAGGCGTGGCGTACTGCATGGCTCTTGACGAGGTAGTGGTCCTGACGGATGCGTTCCCGAATAGTCTCGATATCCACTCGTGCTATTCTGGCGCATTCGTCAGTGATTTTCTACGCCTAACGCTCGCCGTCTCGGGCCGCCGCCCAGACGAGGCCTTTCGGCTCCATTCTGAACCGCAAGCGGGCGGCGGTCACGAGCACAGGATGGTTAGGTGGTTCCCCCCGCACTGCCTTTCCTTACCCAAGAGGCAACTACCCGACCCAGCTTCCACTGGAACCCTTTGTCACTTTCGCTCAATCAGCTCAATAATATTCCCATCCGGGTCTTTGAGCATGGCCACTCGTGCATCCGGACGCACTTGGGTCTCGGGGACGAGGAACACTACCCCGTGCTCCTTGAGCGTCGCGCAGACACTACTGATATTCTGGATCTCAAAGGCCATGAGGGTTCGATACCGCACCCCCGCTTCCTGTTTGAACCCCAGCGGATCGGCTGGCGGTATGCTCTTGGCATCGAGGAGCTTCACATCACTGCTCCCGTAGCGCAGGCGGTGGAACTTCCCAAACGGCGTCGACACTTCTTCGACTTTTTGCAAGCCGAGCAGCCCTTCATAAAACCCGAGACTGCGCTTGATGTCTTCGGTCAGGAGCCCAACATCTGCCGAATCTTTGGCGGGGGTGAGACCCATTGGGTTGTTTCCTTTCTTCCTTAGCTCTGAATCAAGTTGCAAAGTTGACAGAAGTCTTTTCTCCACCACCTAACGCCAAGCGCACCGCGAGCGGCCATAACGCATCATTTCAGGTTGAGCAGAATCCCAACATGGCCGCGATGCGGTGGCGCGTCAGGTTGGGCCGTCCCTCAGCCCTTACAAAGCGCGCGGGTGCGAATCAGCTGCACGGTTTTCAAGAATCCCGACAATCTGGAACCATGACGGCTCGGGATACGGATTCCGCTCAATCTGCATTCCCACCTTCTCCATGACCCGGATGGATGCCGTGTTCTCATACGTCGTGGTCGCGACAATCCGCCGCAGGT
>CAZUFQ010000497.1:0-5650 GCA_964618735.1 uncultured Enterobacteriaceae bacterium | reverse complement strand
GATCATCGCGGCACGGTGTATGCGGTGACGGATCAGAATCAGGCCACGCAGCTTACGTACACGCTGGACGCCTTCGGAAGGCAACTCGCTGGCATCGGCGGGGCGCAGCCCACCGTCCCGAACGATCTCATCTACCAGTCCAACTGGTTGACCCTACAAATCGGCGGCAGATGGTATGGGTTAAGCCCCAGTCGTATCTATGACATGGAGTTGGGAAGGTTCTTGGGAAGAGACCCGCTGCCGAGCCTAATCAAAGTTGCAAGCCAAGAGGAAGGAAACCTGTTCGGCATACTTGGTCGAACGAAGTTTTCCAAGGAAATAATGCGCGGAAGTAGTCGCCGCGCTGGCGCAGGAACTGGACCTGGGGGGATCGCGAATACTCCTCCTTTATACTATGAGTTGGCCGACTTTAATCTGTATGAATACGTTCAAAACTGGCCCACTGATCTTATGGATCCCAGTGGACTTGACCAATGTTGCCTAGAGGGTTTTTGGGTTAGAGATGGAGGAGACCTAAGCTCAACCACAACGGTAACAATAAAAAGGAAAGTTGAGTTCCAAGCGAATTTCAAGAAAGGTCGGGATGAATATTCGGATTGCTGCAAATGTTACTGCTGTGCGTTTCGATTATACGTTCGTGGATACGCCCAATATTCAGACCCCTGGGACCCGTTTTGGCACACAGTCCATGGAAGATTATTTGGGAATAACGAGGTCTCTGAAACAGAATTCAAAGAGGATCAAGATCCAAGGGATGGCTCTCGATATGGACATCGTTCTTGGCCTGCGGTGGCAGGTGACCAATACTATGATCCAGATCAGAAAACTGGCTGTAAGTATCTTGGCGCGGACTTCCCACAATATACTGGGAAAAATTCGACCTCCTTGATACAATTTTTTAAAGAATATAAGGCACAAATCATTGACGTTTGTAATAATAAAGTGTTGAAGGAAATTAATTATCGAGTAACAGGAAAACATACGCCAACACATCCGGCAGATACATCTATTTTTATCGGAGGGTCTGCAACACCTCGTTATCAGGTTTCTTCATTCTTCGATCCCAACGCTGGGTGGTAGGTGTACTGTGAAGCAAGCTAACAACAGGAAGCTTTCTTGGAAGGCAATTCATCTTGGTACTTTGTTTTGCATGTTTACTGTGGCGGGAATCATACTGTATTTGAACCTTTGTCATTCAAATTTCGTGTTTACAACAAATGGAAGAGGATGGTCAACTACAGAGGTGCATGTGGAATCGTGGGGGTGGCCCTCAAAATACTATTTAATCTCGAAATATCGCGATGGCGAAGAATCTGCTGCGCTTGAAACAAGGTATCTATTTTTCGATATTGTTATTTGGTTGGTAATTGAAGCCATAATTTGGGTTACTTTGGAGCGGCTTATATACCGAACATCAATAGTCGTTGAGAATTGATTCATTGTTGACGGTGTAGCGGCTTTAGTGGCCCAGGGCCTTGTGAAGGGTATATTTTCCTTGGGAGGGCGAAAGAACTGTAAAGGATGAACGGGTACGAAGCAGCCAGTAACCCAATCAGCATAAAGCGAGCGTCGTATCCGAATCGGGCATCGTAGGTGTACGATCACGTCGTATCCGAAACCCAAGTTAGCGCGCCGGACGTACGGTTACGCTGCGGGCGGCTTCGCGATCCTGCGCGATCTGAGCATGCATCTGGGGCAAATGGCGTCGGACGTGGGAAGATGGATTGGGGGATGGGTGGGACGATGGGGGATGGGGTAGCGGTTGGCTGGGAGGGGGGTGAGGGGGACTGTAGACGGGTTGAAGGGGGGGTGACCCGTGCGGGAGGCTAAGATGCGTTGCTTGATCGCAACTAGAATCCATACTTTTGTCGTCGCAAATGAAACGTCTTGTCTCCTCCTTCCATAACTCGTTTGATGGCCTATCGGATCGTAGGAATGTCAATCGCACCCTCGCCAGCCACGCGGCTGTAGTGGCCCAGCCCACTGTTATGGCCATGCGTGGCCTGGGCACGCGGAAGATTTGCAACGGATGAGGTACACCAGAATCGTTGACACGGCACACATTGCCAGCGAATACCTCAACCGTCGCGGCGAACGTGCGAAGGCTACGGAACCGATATTGCCCAACGCTATGGCAGATGGGATTCAATGACGAACACATCGCCCTGTCGAAGTTTTTTGTAGCGGCTGCGCAATTGAGGTTCGAGGGCCTGGGCGAGTTCATCGGGAAAGCCGCGGGTCCAGAACGCATTCTCCTTGCTTTGTAGGTATGTATCGAAGTGCTGCGGAAAGACATAGCGGGGGCGGAGTGCGTGGATCAGCGCCGCTGCCGGCTGAATATGCATGTTGTGCTCGGTTGGCGAGACAAATAGCACATCGATGCCAACCAATGCGAGGTGGTCCTCTGACAAAAGCGTGTCGCCGGGTTGAAAGAATTTCACGCCGCCGATATCGAACACATAGCCGCAGTCATCCAAGTTTGCGCCACTATGAACGGTCTGGTTGACGTGGCCGTGGATCGCCCGTAGCGGTTCAACATGAATGCCACGAAGATCGAACGGTTCCCTTGGCCGGGCTATGTGGATGCGCTCTGCACTGACACCGATCTCGCGCGCTCTGTCAACACAGTTGGCAGGCACGACAAAGAAGCAAGCTGACTCCCGCGCCAGAAATGACCCTGTGATCTTATTAAAGTGATCACTGTGCTTGTGAGTAATGAAGAGGATCTCCAGGCAGGACGCGATATCCCTGGCCGAAACTGGCGGCGGTCCTAGCCTTTCGGGCGAATCGAGGTCCAGGTCGAAGGCGATGAGTCGTCCAGCGCCCGCAATTAGCCAGCCGAGGTTGCCCATCCAGCAGACGGCGGCAACGGTCCGCTTGTCTAAAAGCTCTCGCAGGATTGGATGGTTCATCTCGTCATCCGCTAACAAAGAACTAGAAACCCATAAGAAATGCTTGTTTCGCGGCTTATTGATCGCTGACGCTTGCCGACCCGCAAACGGCCTTGGGTGGACCACCCACTATATCGTCATTCGTCATTTCCCGGCCGCTCGCAGGTCGTAACATGCGACACCATCTTCCAGGCGCAGGTACAGTTTGCCGCCAGCCAACGCGGGTGAGGAGCAGGGCACCATGCCGTGACCCTGTACATATGGCAGGAAACTACCCAGATTCACATATCCCTCAGGTGTGGCCCTGAACATTTCCACGGATAAGATAGTATTGGTTCCGCGGGGCAGAATGATCTTTCCGTCCGCCTCTACGGGCGAGCAGTAACTGCTGACTTGTTTTCCAGTCCATTTCACTGTTCCACTCTTCAAATCAAGACATGTAATATTCGTATGATCGCTTGCGGCATATACAAGATCTTGCCAGACCAGTGTGCTACCCGCCCGATAGGAGTCCCACGGTGTCATCCAAAGCTGCTCTCCCTTCTGTGGAGACAATTTGAAGGCGTAGATTCCGTGATGGCCACAAAAGACCGCCGTGTCGCCCCTGATGGCCACACTAGAACTGCCTTCACTGTGACCTACTCCGGCCACGGACCACGCCACTTTGCCATTCACTGGATCGCAACAGAAAAGTCCTTCACTCGTCAGACCAATCAAATAGTCCTTACCGCCGCTGTTCCAGAGGACAACGGTCTTGCCGTATGCCGCGTCATAATGCCCACGGATCGCCGTGGTCTTCCAGATCAGTTTCCCGTTTTCGGCGTCACGCGCACACAATCCCTCCGGCAGCGCCACATAAACAACGCCATTGGCAACCATAGGCGACGAACTTGTGAACTCAGCCTTCTCTTGCCATACAACTTTTCCATCTTCGGCATTTAGACAATACAATCCAACGCTGCCGCCGATATAACACTTGTGCTCATAAATCGACGGAGTTCCGGATGCGCTATAGTAGCCGTAAATCTTGCGCACGCGCCCGTCCATTGCCGGGAACGAGGCCTCCCAAAGCGTTTTCCCTGTCGAAGCATCCATGCAAATGATGTTATCTGTAATCTCGAACAATTTTGCCTCTACAGGATATTGCAACATCCAGGGGCCCTGATCTCCGAAGTAGTTGGCAACTAGGTGAGCCAAATCAATCCAAGCAGTGAGTTTACTTTGATCTTCCTTCAGTTTTGCCAGTCTTGCTGCCCGATCAGGTGGTAACTTGGGATCTCGGCTCAGTTCATCGATAACTTCATTCAGCGCCTTTCGGATACTCTGCTCGTCCTTCGATTTGTTGATATAGCGAGTGAGGAAGACAAATGCCTTCCCGTCAGCCACCGATATGCTGCCCGCTCCCGCCGAAAGACCCCCAGGAATAGGCTCACTCTTCCACAGCAACTTCGGCCCGTCCTTCGGCCAGGAATCAAGCAGCTTTGGGCAATTCGAAGCGATGCCGTCCCGCGTCGGCCCGCGCCACTGCGGCCAGTCTGCGCCGCTATCCGCACTGATTACCTCGGCGCTATGGGTCTGGCCCGCTGCTGCAAGGATCGCGGCGGCGGCGAGCATCAGATTGGTGCGTTTCATATGCGGTCCTCAATATGCTCTTTCATAGTACCCCAATCGGTCGAACCTGGCAGCTATTGCGTATTGGATATTCAAGCCAGCGTATTGTACTTTTTAGCCAGTATGCACGAATGTTGCGAGGAAGAAATATGGCAGCCAAACCATGGGAACGCCAATACTTCAAGCGGTTGAACCTGAAGCTCAGCGCCTCGGCGCCGATACTGCTATGGTGGCACAACCACCCCCGTAAGGCGCCGCTTTCATTCGACATGCACTATGCTTGCGAGCTGGGTGTTGTCTGCAAAGGCTCGATCGTGCGGCGCTATCGCGATTGCCAACTAAGACTGCGTGCTGGCGATGTGTGGCTTTGCGGACTGTGGGAGCCGCACGGTGGCGATATTGTTGAAGCTCCGAGTGAGACGATCGCCTTTGCCGTGCTGCCGGAGACACTGGCATTGACGCGTTATCCCGAGTTGCCGCAAATGAACTGGGCCGCTCCGTTCATGGCGCCACCCCAGCAACGACCGCGCGCTACGTTTCGGACGGTTCCAGAGATCCTCAATCTAATGCGTTACCTCAAGCGAGGCGTACAAAGCCACGGCGGAACGCCGCCGCCGCTGCTCTTGCGCTTTGTTGTGATGGAGGTGCTGCGAGTACTAATGCAGGATTGGAAAACTGGCGGCGTGGAAATCAGCCCGGAACAGGGACGGCAGGTCAATCAGGCAATCCAGCTTGTCTTCGAACGAAAAGGCTGCCTTTCGGCGGCGGACGCGACACGCGCCTGTGGTATGAGCCGACGGAATTTTGATCGCATTTTCCTCCGGATTATGGGGCTGAGTTTTCCAGCGTTCGCGCTGCGCTACCGTCTGCATGGAGTCGCAGGCAAATTACTAGGGTCGGCCGATCCGCTAAAATCAGTGGCGTCCGAATGGGGCTTTAGCGATGCCAGCCACTTGGTCCATCGCTTTGAAGAATTGTTTGGATGTACGCCAAACGAATATCGCTCGCCGGTCCGGACGAAAAACTGATACACATTCCGAGCAATATGGTCCCAATGACCTTTCGCTTGTATCCCAAAGACCAAATCCCCTGAAAACCTCCTTGTATGTCGTCATCTCTCGCTTTCGCTGACGTTGGACAACGATCAC
>CAZUFQ010000496.1:0-5650 GCA_964618735.1 uncultured Enterobacteriaceae bacterium | reverse complement strand
CTGCGTTTTGAAGACGTATGTTGGCAGGCGACGGCTGAAAATGAAAAAGGTTCTTTCCTATTATACTTTGACAATTAGGTTATCATTGCCTTCGTGACGCGCGTTAACAAACTATTTGTTACTGTCGTACAACACAGAGAGAACCCTTCCCCCTACTTCACACGAAGGCTCCTCAGCCTGTCAACCCGGCCCAAGTTTTTTAAAGTAGGCTCCGCCACCCTCACCCTGACACGTCTTGCCAGCACGCCCCCATCGCTCGCGCAACCGTGGGCGGACATATTCCTTCTAGCAGTACTCAGCCGCTAGTGCATCTGCAGGAAACCTGTTGGGGAATACAGTTCTCCTCGATCCGGCCACAGCATGGGTAGAGGCTTGATTTATCAAGCCCTTGGGTGGGTCCGATGAATCGGACCCCTACATTGATATCTCCAGGAGGTATCGTGAAACTGTACTAGACCCAGATATCGCGCGAATGTTCTGCTTCGGCCGAAAGCGCCGCACGGCTTGCGAAATGACGCGCTTTATATTTTCAAAGAATTTCTATTTTCCCCTCACGGTCACAACCTTTTCCCGCGGCCGCGAAATTGCTATGACTACATCGCCCCCGAAAAAATCCCTCTTCGCTGCTATTGCCGCCAATGTCGCTATCGCTGTCTGTAAGTTCGTCGTCGCCGCCATAAGCGGCAGCTCAGCCATGTTGTCAGAAGGGATTCATTCACTGGTAGATACGAGCGACGGATTGCTGTTATTACGTGGCATTCGCCTGAGCCGCAAACCTCCTGACAGCACTCATCCATTCGGCTACGGCAAGGAAATCTATTTCTGGACGCTGGTTGTCGCAGTTTTAATTTTTGCCGTCGGCGGCGGCATGTCGATGTACGAAGGAATCATCCACCTGCTTCATCCCCATCCGTTACAGAACCCGCAGTGGAACTACCTTGTGCTGAGTCTAGCGTTCATCTTCGAGAGTCTTTCCTGGATTGTTGCATTTGGAGAATTCAAGGCTGAGATCGGCGCTCAAACCCTTTGGCAAGCCGTGCATACCAGCAAAGACCCGACGACTTTTACCGTATTATTGGAGGATACTGCAGCAATTTTAGGGTTGATAGTCGCTTTTATTGGGGTCTTTTTGGGACATCAGTTGAACAACCCGTATATAGATGGCGGGGCCTCACTGCTCATCGGGGTTATCTTGGCTAGTGTCGCTCTCTTACTCGCCTACGAAAGCAAAGGACTTTTACTTGGTGAAGGAGTAGATCCGCACATGCTGGCTAGTATTCAAGCTCTAGTCCAAGCGGACCCTGCTATAGAACGAGTGTTGCGCTCGCTCACGATGTACCTTGGACCACAAGAAGTCTTGCTCAATCTCGATGTGCAATTTCGTAATGGACTCTCGGCTATAGAAGTGGAAAACGCAGTTGATCGTCTTGAGAAAAACATTCGTCTTCAGCACCCGGAGATGACCCGCATTTTTATTGAAGCAGAAACGGCCTCTGGCCGTTCCCGTACAGAAGTCCGGTAGAAAATCTTAGCCATCAACTATTCGCAACTCTTCTTCACTAACGACTGCTCACTATAAATTCTCCAGCACACCCGTTATTGACCCAAATGCCGCGGCGGTCATAGCCCCAATTGTCTCCTTCGCGGCACCCGGTTTCGGACAACTGGCGGCTGAGTCGCACCCCGCCTCGGGTGTCGGATGGACAGTACTTGTACTCAAATCCTTCACTTTCACAACGGGTGGACTGTTCCCTAGAGAAGGGACCACCTCTTCTGAAATCATCCCAAGCAACACGACTTCCAGCTACGAAGGCTCCAGCACAGCCATTGTTGACCCAGATTCCCTGGCGGTCATATCCCCAATTGTCTCCTTGTTGACAGGGGGTGTCTGACAACTGCTCTCCCAGTATGACACCGCCGCGAGTGTCCGCTGGACAGTACTGGTAGCTAAATCCTTCGCTTTTGCAGCGGATCGTACTACTTGCCAAAGCAGAAGAGTAAGTCATGAGAGAAACAAGAGCGATGAGCACGCAACACAACCCCCAAATCGCGTATTTCATGAGAGACCTCCTATGATTGAAACACTTACTTCCATAGAGATGCGAAAACCATGCCTCGGAGATCCAGAGGAAACATGGCAAGTCGCTATCCGAATCCAATTCATACCGCCATTCTTAGCAATTCATAGGTCATAAAGAAGAAGGGAGAGATGAAAATTACGTTCAGCAATACCATTTTACTAAATAGAAATAAATGCAACATATTGAGACTTCTTCTCTTCGGACGCTTTTGTTTTGGGGCTCTCGGAAGAAGCTCGCAAGAAGAATAAATGCAAAAAATACTCCAGCTCAACCATGACCTCCTGTAGGCGTAGAGGTCTATACTCTTCGGTACGTCCTCCCTACAAGGAACGTTCGACAATTGCCCTTCCTTCGGCGCCTGCAGTAAGGGACAAGCCTATTCCCCCTCTTGTCAGCGAGAAGTAGGAGCCTCTTTCTCTGGGCTGACTTGACAGCCACAACTGTAGGCGTCAAAGATGGTGATAGAATAAGGCCGTGAGCGAGGCTCTACCGAATCATGATCTCTGGGTTTTCCGTCAGCATCTTCCAGGAGTTCACTCTATGGCAACCTACACCGTCGACCCGACCACCGGTGCGATTACTAATGACGCCTGCGAGATTAATGTGGTTCATCACTGTAACCTCTCGTGTCGAGGGTGCACCCATCTTTCCCCTCTCTGGCATAAACAATTTATTGACATCGACGCGCTAGCAAACGACTTACGCCTGTTATCTAAATTTTATCATGTTAATAGGTTTCGTTTGCTTGGAGGAGAACCGCTCCTTCATCCCGATCTTGTGGGCGTGATTGAGACCGTGCACATGTCTGGAATCGCCCAAGCGGTCGCCGTGGTCACCAATGGCGTACTCCTCTGGAAGATGCCCGATGCGTTCTGGCAAGCGGTCGACATCATTAATGTGTCAATGTATCCCGACCGACGGATGTCTCCCGAACAACTGCAGATCTGCCAGCAGAAAGCGGAAAAATTCGAGGTCTGGCTTTATCTGCATGACATGAACGAATTCAGAGAGGTGTACACGGAGCTGGGGACCACTGACCGGACACTGGTCAAGCGCATCTATGACACATGCTTGTACATCCATCGTCAGTACGTCCACAACATTGAACAGGGCTACTTTTACAAATGTCCGCAGGCCGTTTTTCTGCCGAAGCTATTGAAAGACAAGTTCCATTCTCCCACTATCAACGGCGTCAAGATCACTGACTCCCCGACGCTGGGCGAAGAGCTGCGCGCTTATCTCGCCTCGTGCGACCCATTGGCGTCCTGTACGTATTGCCTTGGCTCAGTGGGGACCAAATTTGCCCATAAGGAGGTCCGCCGTTCAGAGTGGCGGCAGTTCCAGCACGTCCACAGTGAGGAGAGAATTGACTTCCCGTTACTCAAAGCCCTAGAACAAGACCTTGATTATCAAGAAGTCTGGGGCGCAGGAAGTTATCACAAAATGTATTATGTGCGTTCCACAGAAGATTATGAGCAATGCCTGGTAGGCATGTATAGATAAAGATCTTCTGGTCCTGGAGGAGTGATCGTATCTGGCTCTTGAGACTGCCGGACATTCGTATACTTTGTAAGGTGTCTGTCTCTGATTGTTATCCTGAGCAATACAGAGGACCGAACCGCAGAGCCGGTTTTAGAGCAGAGGCGTCAGCAATAGGACGCTAGTCTCTATGACTCGCTTGAATTGCAAAGGGGAGAGGTCATGACGTGGGACTTACAAAGAGGAGCAATACCTCGCGCCGATGGATCAGTATGTTTCTGGGTGTGGGCCCCCTTCGTCAGGGAGATAGCTGTACAATGTGTTTCACCAAAGCGCACCCCCATGTCCATGGAACGCCAGCCTGGTGGACTATTTACCGTAACACTGCAAGGGCTCAGCTCCGGGAGCCGGTATTTTTATCTGCTTGACGGAGAGCGGTCTCGCCCGGACCCCGTATCTCGCTTTCAACCCGAAGGCGTTCACGGTCCTTCAGAGGTTGTGGACCCAAGCGCCTTTCCTTGGACTGATCAGACCTGGAAAGGCTTAGCACTCCGCGACCTCATTCTGTACGAACTTCATACTGGCGCCTTTACCTCGGATGGGACATTTACCGCTATCGTTTCGTATCTCGACTATCTAAAAAATGAGTTAGGCGTTACAGCCGTTGAACTTATGCCTGTGGCGGAGTTTCCAGGAAAGCGCAACTGGGGTTACGATGGCGCTCATCTCTACGCTCCACACTCCTGCTACGGAGGTCCGCGCGGCTTAAAAACCCTCATCAATGCTTGCCACGAAAAGGGACTGGCCGTTGTGCTCGACGCAGTCTATAACCATCTCGGGCCAGAGGGGAACTATCTCGGAGAGTATGGTCCGTATTTCACCGATCGTTATCACACGCCGTGGGGCCAAGCCGTAAATTTTGACGGTGAAAATAGCACTGAAGTACGACGCTATTTTGTTGACAATATCCTCTATTGGATTACCGAGTATCATATCGACGGCCTGCGCCTCGACGCAATCCATGGCATCTTTGACAACGGTCCCACCCACATCCTGCAAGAGTTAGGCGAAGCCGTGCACGCCCAGGGGAGAGCCCTGGGACGAAACGTTTTGGTCATTGCAGAAAGTGACCTCAATGATAATCGCGTCATTACCGATATGAGCGCGGGAGGGTGGGGGCTCGACGCCCAATGGAGTGACGACTTCCATCATTCCTTGCATGCCCTGCTGACGAAGGAACAAAATGGCTATTATCAAGACTTCGGTCAGCTTTCTGATTTAGCAACCGCCACTACTGAAGGATTTGTTTATCAAGGACAAGGGTCACTTTATCGCAAGCGGCCCCACGGGACACCCAGCCGTCATCTCCCTGGCGAACGTTTCATTGTCTGCAGTCAAAATCATGACCAAATAGGCAACCGAGCTCATGGAACTCGGCTGAGCGCTCTCGTTCCATTTTCGGCGCTTAAAGTCGCCGCCGGCATGACCTTGTGTGCTCCGAATATCCCACTGCTCTTCATGGGAGAAGAATATGGTGAAACAGCGCCGTTCCTGTATTTTACTAGTCACACAGATCAAGAACTGGCCCAAGCGGTTCGAGAAGGACGACGGCGAGAGTTTGCCGGCTCTGACTGGGGGCCTTCCGTACCCGACCCCCAGGACCCCCAAACCTTTTATCAGTCTGTCTTAAATCATCACTTACGGGAGCGGGAGCCGCACCGTGCGCTTCTACGTTTTTACCGGGAGATCATCGCGCTGCGGAAACGCTCTCCAGCGCTGCTGCATGGCAGTAAAGAGCATCTGCACGTGTTGGTATCGTTGGAGCAACAAGTCCTGATAATCCATCGCTGGCAACCTGGGGAAGACGCCGTGCTTCTCTTTGCTTCCTTTTCCTCGACCCCGGTCTCCCTTGCGCCGACACTACCTCCAGGCTCCTGGCGTTACCTTCTTGATTCCGACGCTCGACAGTATGAAGGGATTGCGCAAAGCAAGTTGCCGACGATATTGCAACAAAATGAACAACCTGCAATTCTCCTTGCCCCGTTCACATTTGCCGTGTATTGCAAGGACCCTACGTAACAATCAGCAGG
>CAZUFQ010000495.1:0-5652 GCA_964618735.1 uncultured Enterobacteriaceae bacterium | reverse complement strand
ACAGCGCACTAACCGGAGTTGGACCCGCCATAGCGTCAGGTAACCAGACGTATAAAGGAATCTGAGCAGATTTTCCGGTGGCCCCAATAAAGAAGAGCAAACAAATGATAGTAGCAATGTCGCCTGGAACAGAGGAAATATGTTGCTGAATATCACTGAATGAGAATGTCCAGACGCCCGCTTGCCCCAAAGTCCAGAACAGCAAAAACATGCCGAGCAGAAAACCAGCGTCGCCGACGCGGTTGACGATGAAGGCTTTTTTCCCAGCACTGGCTTTTTCATCATCGGTGTACCAGAAGCCGATCAGTAAATAGGAACACAGACCGACGCCTTCCCATCCCACAAAAAGGAGAAGAAGATTCTCGCCAAGCACGAGCAACAACATTGACATCGTGAACAGGTTCAAGTAGGCGAAGTATCTGGCTAGGTCCTCATCGTGCGCCATGTAACCAACCGAATAGACGTGGATGAGAAAGCCTACGCCGGTAACAATGAGGATCATCACAGCCGCGAGTTGGTCGACTCGCAGCGCAAAATCAACATGTAGATTGCCAGAGGTGATCCAGGGCCAAATGTTATCAACCAGCGCCCCGCCTTCGGGCAGGTTCTCGAACGCATGCAACGAGACGAAAAAAGACAGGAGGACTACACCGGGAGCGACGATATTAACCGCTTTCCGACCGAGCCTTTGTCCTAAAAAGATATTGAAGAGCACCCCAAACAAGGGGAAAAGCGGAATATAACGTAAATAGGAAACCGATTGGGCGACCGTCTGCGCCGTAGCGTGTGCGTGTTCCATGTTTACCAACGCATCAAATTGAGTTCATCAGCATTAATCGTCTCTTTATTGCGGAAGACCACCAAGATGATAGCCAGCCCAACCGCAGCCTCGGCAGCCGCCACGGCCATGACAAAGAAGACAATCAACTGTCCATCCATTGAACCGAGTTGGCGAGCAATAGCCACAAATGACAGGTTCACGGCGTTTAGCATGAGCTCAATCGCCATGAAGATAATGATAGTATTCCGTCGCAGCAGCACTCCCGTCACTCCGATAGCGAACAGAATGCCGCTAAGAATTAAATGATAACTAATCGGGACCATAAGCATTGAGCCATTAAATCATTCAGTCATCGGGAGATTGAAAATCTATGAAGTTAGACAGCGATCAGGCTTCATCACCAAAAATCTTTCCTTCTACAATTCGTCAATCTCTCAATGACGCGATGACTCGATCTCTTGTTTACCGTTTCGCCAACACAACCGCGCCTACCGCCGCCACCAATAAGAGAATCGAAGTGATCTCAAAGGGCAGCAAAAAATCCGTAAATAATTTCTCGCTCAAGGAAAGCACGGTGCCAAATCCCTCGGGGAGAGCATGTTGACTATCCGGCGTCGTGGTGCGGTTGAACAAGAGGAGGAGTTCAATCGCTAGCACTACTCCGCCAATCCCCGCTGCTGCACGCAAACTCTGGGGCTGATGCTCATGCGGATCGTTTTGCAGATTGAGTAACATGATGACAAAGAGAAACAACACCATCACAGCGCCCGCATACACGATGATCTGAAACCATCCCAGCAGATGCGCGTCGAGGAAAAAGAAGTAGACCGCCAGCAGACTCATCACTAAGGCGAGAGACAGAGCGCTGTACACCGGACTGGGATGAAGAATGACGATCGCTGCGAAAAACACCAGTAATACGGCGAGGATAGAAAATGTGAGGAGATCCATACGCTATTTCGCCTGAAAGATAAGAATCAGCAGCGCTGTAACCAACACGTTGGCTAAGGCTATGGGCAAGAGAATTTTCCAACCAAGATTAATCAGCTGATCGTAGCGAAACCGCGGCACCGTCCAACGAATCATGATCTGCAGCCAGCAGAAGAAAGCCAGTTTAGTCATGAAAGCGCCGAACTGAATCAGCGTCACCAAGAGTGACGGCAAAGGATAAAAAATATCACCAGGAAGATGGAGTCCGTCCCGCATGACAAATGGCACTTGCCAACCGCCGAAGAATAACGTGGTCACCAGCCCGGCAACGACAATCGACTCCAAGAAATCCACCAACATGAATGTTGCCTGTTTGGCGCCAGAATACTCGGTGAAATATCCGGAGATCAGTTCCGATTCGGCCTCCGGCAGATCAAAGGGTACGCGTTTACTTTCAGCGATACCTGCGGCAAGAAAGATGATAAACGCCACGGGCTGGTAGAAAATCCCCCACCCAGGAATAATCCCCCAAATCATATACCCTTGGGCGCGAGCAATTTCTTGCAGATCAAGGGTCCCATACAGCATGATCACGCCGATCAGAGCGAGCCCCATAGCGATTTCATACGAGATCATCTGCGCCGACGCACGGATGCCGCCAAGCAGCGCCCAACGGTTGTTCGACGCCCAGCCAGCGAGCACGATGCCGTAGACGCCGAGCGAGACCATGCCGAGGATGTAGAGAATGCCAACATTCAGATTTGCAGCTTGCAAGCTAATTTCCCGCCCGCCAATGACCAGGACATCGCCAAAGGGAATGGCAATGAAGGAAATGAGAGCAGGCACCATCGCAATGGCAGGCGCCAGAGCATGTAGCAGTCTATCCGCATTCGGCGGGATGAAATCTTCTTTGGTAAAGAGTTTAATTGGATCAGCCACCAGCGTATTGATAATGCCGATGTTCAGAGGCAGCTTGCCGAGCAGCGCGGCACGGTTAGCGCCAATGCGGTCCTGTAACACGGCGCTCCCTTTCCGTTCCACCCACAGTAACAATCCCCCCAAATTCATAATGTTGGCAAGGATAAAAACAGTGAGAATCGCGGTAATCACAAAATCCATGATATATACGTCGTCAACAGCGTGAATGCTGGCTCTTGTCGTTGCTATTCTTGCTTTGGCGGCAGTTCATCGAGCAAGCGCAGCATTTCCGCAGTCGTCAAATTCTCATAATAATCGTCGTTGATCTGCACCACCGGGGCTGTCCCGCAGGAGCCTAAACACTCCGCTTCACTAAGGGTGAAATTCCCATCCGCCGTCGTTTGCCCCAGTCCAATATTCAGTTTCTTTTCTATGCACTCGATAATATGTTCGGCGCCTCGCAAGGTGCAGGCAACGTTCGCGCAGACTTGCAGATGGAACTTTCCCACCGGCTTTTGGTTGAACATGGTGTAGAAAGACGCCACGGAACCCACATAGGCTGGAGACAGATCAAGTAATCCGCCAATGTACTCCATAACTTCCAGGCTAAGATAGCCGAACTCGTTCTGCGCTAACCAAAACGTCGGGAGAATCGCCGCCCGTTTCGTTGGGTAGTGCGTCAATACTTCTTCAAACTTCTTGTAGGTCTCTGGGGAAAATTCTACCGCCATAAATTTAGTTCGATTGATTCATCAGGTCATCGGGTCATTGAATCATTGAGAAAAATAATCCGGCAATGACTCGATCATTATAATGACTCAATTCTTCATTACCGATCACACTCTCCGCCAATCATGTTCACCATGCCAAAGGTGGTGATGATATCAGAGATCAGACACCCCTGGAGCATTTGCCCAACCGCCGCCATGCCAAAAAAACAAGGCGGACGCACCCGTACTCGGTATGGACGGCCGCTCCCGTCGCTGACGAGGTAGAACCCCAATTCTCCGTTGCCGCCTTCGACCACTTGATATACTTCACCACGCGGGATCTTCACCCCTTCAATTACGAGTTTGAAGTGATTCATCAACCCTTCGATGTTACCGTAGACATCTTTTTTCTGCGGCAGCATGATGCGTGGATCATCGACGCGCACGGGGCCTTCGGGAATCTGTTCAAGCGCCTGTTCAACAATGCGCATGCTTTGCTTGATTTCCGCGAAGCGCACCGAGAACCGATCGTAATTGTCACCCTCTGTGCCAGTCGGGATATCGAATTCCACTCGATCGTAAAACAAATACGGGTCAGCCTTGCGCACGTCATACGCGACCCCGGTCGCGCGGAGCAGCGGACCGGTTACGCCATAAGAGATAGCATCCTCTTTCGAGAGCACTCCGACGCCAGACATGCGCTCAATGAAAATGCGATTCTTCGAGAGTAACTGGTCACAGTCAGCCATGACGGCGCGAAGGTCGACAAAGGCTTTCCGTACTCGTTCAGCAAACCCAGCAGGCAGGTCCTGCGTCACACCACCAACCCGCGTGTAACTCACTGTCAAACGCGCGCCGGTCACGGCAGTCACAATGTCAAAAAGAGTTTCTCGCGCTTCTAACGCATAAAAAGCGACGGAAATTGCCCCAGCTTCAGCCGCCGCCATGCCCAAGCAGGTGAAATGGTCCGTCATGCGCGAGATTTCGCTCATGATCATGCGAATGTATTGGCATCGCTCTGGCGCTTGGATATCAAGCAGCCGCTCCGCAGCTAGGGCAAATCCAACGTTATTGATCAACGGAGAAATGTAATTCAAGCGATCGGTGTAAGGAACAACATGATTCCAGGTCCGCTGCTCACACATTTTCTCGAAGCCGCGATGGAGGTAACCGATTTCGGTTTCGCACTCAAGAATCTTCTCACCATCAAGCTTGAGATTGAACTTAATGGTGCCATGCGTGGCGGGATGCGACGGCCCCATTTGTAGGGACATCACTTCAGAAAGCTGATCGAGCCCTTCTCTATTTACTTCTCCATTCAGTTGCTGTGCTACCGCTTCTGCCATAGGGTTTACCTTTTGGGCCACGGATTAGTGATTGGATCACGTTCTTCTACGAGCGGCTGGCGTCTATCCACTGGATAGTCCTTGCGCAGCGGATAGCCGCGAAATTCTTCGTACATCAAAATACGTCGCAGATCGGGATGACCAGAGAAACGAACCCCAAACATGTCCCACGCCTCTCTCTCAAGCCAGTTCGCGCTCTTCCAAAGCGAAGAGAGCGAAGGCGCGACGGGATCATCTTCTGTCACGCGGATTTTCACACGTAGGCGATGACCAAGGGTAAGCGATTTGAGATGATAGATAATCTCGAAGCGCGGCTCTTTTCCAAAGTAATCGACTACCGTGAGATCAGATAACAGTTCGAAAGAAAACTCAGGGTCATTTCTCAATGCAGTGAAAACAGCGAGCGCATCATCCCTACCAATAACAATCGTCTCGTCGCCGTGAAGGGTGGAACTCTCCACGATTTTTCCCGAGAAGGCCGCCTCGACCTTTGCAAGCACCGTTGTTTCCGCCATCAGTTTGATTGAGTACGACGCAGCCGTTTTTATGTCGACTCAAGCGCCCCTTTCTTGATAATATAGACGAGGCCAACAGCCAGGATGGCTACAAAGACAAGCATCTCTACAAACCCGAACAATCCCAGTCGACGGAAGACGACTGCCCACGGATACAGAAAGACTACTTCGACATCGAAAATGATGAAAAGGATCGCCACCAGGTAAAATTTGACTGAGAATCTTCCCCATGCTGATCCAGTCGGCGGGTTCCCACACTCGAAGGGCTCATCTTTCACCGCCGTGTGTTTCTTGGGGCCGAAAAGAGAACTGGCGGACACCATTAGTGTGGCGAGCCCCCCGGCAAAGATCAGCGCGACAAGGACGGAGATGTATTGCTCCATGACAAAAAACCGCGACTCCCTAACCAAAAATATAAAGAAAAAAAACCATACGCATCGCTAACAGAGGGG
>CAZUFQ010000494.1:0-5663 GCA_964618735.1 uncultured Enterobacteriaceae bacterium | reverse complement strand
GCATTGGTTTCGGTCGCCATCACAAAAGGATACTCCGCCGGAAAGCTTCATCCGAACGGCCTTCGGGGATCTTGCTCGGTAATCACTACTTCTTATCCTTCTTCGACTGCTTGTAACAACTCAGCGGTGTTGGTCTTCAACATCCGGACGTTAGTGCATCGCACGCTGGCCTCCTCGTAGCCGTGCCTCATTTGTATCTCAATTGAATAACCTCTACCTACTATCTGACCCAACTTCTTTTCTTCTCGGTGCATTTGCCAAGTTAATAGTAACAAGGTGTTATTCACCTTGATGTTGTAGCTTTGTCTATGCCCTCGTCCATATCGTATGATCGAGAAAGCTCGCGACAGAGCTACTACTCCGTTGTGGCAAACCTTCGAAGTCTGATTCAGATCTCCCGATTATATCTGCCCGCGTGGTACTGGAATACCTGGGATCTTGACCTGCATCCGCCCCAATTCGTTGAAGGTCGTAATAAACAACGTTTTCCAGTCCTCCCCACCAAAACACAGATTGGTCACATGTTTGTTGCCGGTCAGGATTATGCCTAAATGCTTCCCCGTGCGGTCAATAATCCAGATGCCCCCCGGTCCCGTGCAGTACACATGCCCTTCCGTATCCACTTTCATGCCATCGGGGGCCCCGGGGCGTTTGTCCCCGCTCATATCGCAGAACACCCGGTCCGAGCCTAGATTCAGTAAGCCCGAACCCCAGAACGAATCGACCTGAAAAGCGCGGATGTGCTTGCGTACGGAGTCATTGATATACAAGAGCTTTTCATCAGGGGAGAACGCCAGGCCGTTGGGTAATACAAAATCTCGCACCAGTAAATTGATTGTCCCCAGATCCGGCGAGACCCGATACACTCCGGCGAAGTCAAGTTCAGTCTGCACCCCAAGCGTGATGGGATCGGTGAAATAAACTGCGCCATCGGACTTGACCACCACGTCATTGGGTCGGTTCAAGCGCTGGCCGCGATAGTGATTGGCCACCACCGTGATGCTGCCATCCAACTCCTCTCGCGTCACCCGGCGGGCCGCATGTTCACAAGCGACAAGCCGCCCTTGGCGGTCACGAGTCAACCCATTGGCGTCATTGGTAGACTCCTTATACCTGGTAATCCCTGCCTCTGGAGCCCATTTATGGCGTATGCCGGTGGCAACATCGCTGAAGAGCAGGAACCCGCCGTCCTTCCACCATCCGCCTGCCTTCCACCACACGGGGCCTTCGGCAACGCCTTTCAGCCTGCCCCGTTCATCGACGCCGCCGAATCCCCCTCCTAGCCACTCGATCTCTTCAGTGAGGGACACAATACGTTCTACTTCTGAAGCCTTTTGCTCGATCGGCATGATTTCCTCCTTTGTTGCTGGCAGTAATAGTACAGGCTACGCTCCCCGTCGACAGCCGTTCCTTCTGAGCATGGAACAGGACCGTCTTTGCTACCCTACACCAGTGTCTTGCCCATCGTAAGAGTTCAGTGGTGTTTTTGACCGTCACAGCATCGCAACAATTAACAAACCTCCGGGTTTGTCTTCTCTGTAATTATGAGGAGGAAGGATGATGTCTGCTTGGTTACAACTCCCCATCTTAGTCGTGAGCTTTGTCGTCCTCCTCGTGTCGGAGACCGAGGCGTTTTATTGCGGCGCGCGTGTGGTTTCCGTCGGCGACCCTCAAGTCAGCGTCCAGCGTAAATGTGGCGATCCAGACACCACGGAATGGCGGATCACTTATCGTGCCCTGCCTACCCAGGATCCGTACAGTGGGGACTGGGTGACAGTCTATACGCCTGTCGCCATTGAGGTCTGGCTCTACAATTTTGGCCCTCAGCGGTTCATGGAGGAACTCTCGTTTGAGAGCGGGAGGCTCGTTAGTATTCAGCCGCTTGGCTACGGATACGAATGACAATGGAAGAGGCAGACGAACACGACTCCTCGATGATGCAGAGCTGCGGGCCAGATTCGCACCGCGCTGAGCCTCTCTCCACACTAGCGAGTGTACTCGGGTTTCGGGATTTTCCTCGTCGATTTCTGGAGCGATGTAGACGGTTTCTCCGCTCAAAACCTGGCGGTAGTGTCCTGTTGGCCAGTGCGTGTTAGGCAACAATCTGCTGGCTGCGACATGCGAAGGGACTCCTCTCTGGCAGCAAGACACGCAGCAAGATGCTCACCAGTTGTTAGCAGCCGTTTACAACTGGTTCACCGAAGGATTTGACACCAAGGACTTACAAGAGGGCAAGGCGCTGCTCTCAGAGCTATTGTGAATAAAGGGGCAAAAGGTTTTCTTCCTTTTCTTCTCTGCACTGCTCTTCGGCCCCGTATTGCCGTCAACGCATCGGTCAGCGGTTTCGCCCTCGTCGTTAATGTCCGCCTGAACGTGTTTGTCAGGTGTAGGCACTGTTGGTCCTGAACTCTGGCATCAGCTTCGCAAAGAGTTCAATCTGCCGTTTGACTTCATCCAGCGGGAGAAACCCTTGGTCGCAAAAGACCAGGAAGTACTCCGGATTGAGCTGCTGCTGCACGGCCGCTAGTTGCCGCCGCACATCGTCTACGGTGCCGACAAAACCGACCCCGGCGTCGATCATCGGCTCAACTGTCGTCGGAATGTTTGGGTAGAACTTGGAATGATACAGCGCCAGCAGATGGGGAATCCCTTGTCGCGCCACGTCGAGCGCCGCTGCGCGCGTTTTGCCCAGCGCTACGAGACGGGCAAGGCCGACGCTCTCGCCCAAGCGGAGTGAGCGGCCAGCCTTCTCCGCCTCTTGTCGGTAGAACTCCGCCCCTTGGATCGCCATGCTGGGGAACGGCAAAAAGATCATCGGCACGATCCCCTGGCGCGCGGTCCAGCCGATAGTGTCTTGGGTCAACGTCATCGCTTGCAGCAGCAAGGGATGCGGCTTCTGGAACGGCTTGGGCACAACGGAAATTTTGCGCACCCACCCGCGCTCATCAACTTCTCCTGGGGCGCCATAGCGAGCGGTCGCCTCGGAGGCAGGCCACGGATGACCTTCGGCGGGATTCGGCGCCTGGTAATATTTGCCCTTGAACGAAAAGGGCTCATCCCCCCAGCTCAACTTGATGACCTCGAAGAGTTCCTGGACGACCTCGCGGTTGTGTAACTCTGCTTCGCCTCCTAACACTGACGGTTGAACATGATATTGCTGGCCAAGCACATTCACCCAACGTGGAAACACGCCACGAGCGAAGCCGCACACCACTCTCCCTTTTGTCATCTGATCCGCCCAGGCCACGTCAAGAGCCAGGCGGATAGGGTCCCAAGTGGGAATGACATACCCCACTGGTCCGATCTTGATCCGGTTGGTTTTCGCGGCCAGGTAAAGAATATGGGGGGTTGGGTTGGAGCCGGCGATGACCCCGTCGGTGAAGAAATGATGTTCCGAGTAGGTGAGGATGTCGAACCCCGTCTGCTCGGCGAGTTGGGCAACTTCGACCATCTCGTCGAGCATTTGCTGGATCTTGTCCGTGCGATGAGCGATCGGGCGCAGCCGCTCACGCTCTTCCATTGTCGCTGGCACTGCAGGACCCATATGCAAGATAAACTTCATAATCTCCCTCCTTCGCGAACTCTTTTCTTTCTTGTGAATTTTCGCTAAGTGGAGCATAAACGAATTCGCTGCAGGAAACGACGCGCGCGCCGTAAAATTTCCGTAAACGCCGCGTAAAATTTTGCCGAACCGCAAGTCATGGGGCACGAGCAACTCATCTCTTTCCCTCCCTTTCGCCTCGACGTGGCCAACGAACGGCTGTGGCGCGGCTCTTCCCTTATTCCCCTTCGACCAAAAACGTTCGCAGTCCTACGGTATCTGGTCGAGCACCCTAACCGCTTAGTGACCAAGGAGGAATTACTCGGTGCAGTCTGGCGCGGAACCTACGTGAGCGAGGCGGTACCGAGGATTTACGTGCAAGAGCTGCGGGAGGTCCTGGAAGACAGTGCGGCATTGCCGCGCTTCATTGAGACGGTACGAGGGCGGGGGTATCGGTTTATCGTCGCCGTCACGGCGGCTCCCGTTCCAAGTTCCAAGTTCCAGGTTCCAAGCGAACACGCAAAGGAGACCGGTCCCCAACTTGGAACTGTGAACGTGGAACGTGGAACTCCCCTGATAGGGCGGGAAGCGGAACTGGCGCAACTGCACAGCTGGTTAGACAAGGCCCGGAATGGCGAGCGCCAATTCGTCTTCGTGACCGGTGAGCCGGGGATTGGTAAAACGTCATTGGTAGAAACGTTCCTCGTTCGCCTTGCCAACGAACATGGGCTCTATATTGGCCGCGGGCGCTGTATTGAACATCATGGAGCGGGTGAAGCCTACTTGCCGGTGTTCGAAGCGCTCGGACAGCTCTGTCGGGAGCCGGCGGGCACAGGTCTCACGGCGCTGTTGAACCAATACGCGCCGACGTGGCTCGCACAGCTGCCTTGGCTCATAGACGCGGCTGATCGCGAGCGGCTGCAGCGAGAGATAGCAGGGACCACGCGAGATCGTATGCTTCGGGAAATGGCCGAACTTCTGGAGGCGCTGACGGCCCAGACGCCGCTCATACTCTGGTTGGAGGATTTGCATGCGAGCGACTATTCCACCCTGGACTTGATCGCGTTTCTGGCGCAGCGGAAGGAGCGAGCACGGCTGCTACTGATCGGCGCCTACCGCCCAGCGGATGTGAGCGCGAATGGGCATCCTCTGAAAGTCATCACTCAGGACCTACAAGTACGCCGGTGTGGCAAAGAACTGTCGCTCGACTTCTTAACCGAGAAGGAAGTCAGTCAGTATCTGACAGTGAGGTTTCCAGGTTGCCAGTTCCCGGCTGCATTGGTGCAGATGATTCATCAACGGACTGACGGCAACCCTTTATTCATGGTCAACGTCATGGAGTATTTGCTGGCGTGCGAATCGATAGTCCACGTTGAGGGACGATGGGAGTTGCGGGGGGAAGTAGAGAAGATGGCGGTGAGTGTGCCGGAAAGTTTACAGCTGATGATCGAGAGGCAACTCGAAAGACTGAGCGAAGAGGAGCAGCAGGTACTAGAAGCAGCAAGCGTAGTAGGGCGAGAGTTCTCGACTGCCGCAGTCGCGGCGGCATTAGGCAAAGGAGTAGAAGAGGTCGAGGAGCGGTGTGAGAAGTTGACGCGACGCGGTCAATTCCTGCAGGCGATAGAGATAAGTGAATGGCCGGACGGAACCGTAGCAGCACGCTATCGCTTCATTCATTCTCTCTACCACAACGTCTTATACGACCGGATAACGGCAGCACGACGTGCGCGCTGGCATCGGCAGGTCGGCGAGCGGGAGGAGGTGGGATATGGCAATGGCGCGGTGGAGATTGCGGCGGAACTGGCGATGCACTTTGAGCGAGGTCGGGACTACCACCGGGCGGTGCAGTATCTGAGGCAAGCCGGGGAGAAAGCCATACGGCAGCATGCGTGTCATGAGGCGATTGCTCACTTGAGCAAAGGCCTTGAACTGCTCAAGATGCTGCCGAACATCACCGCCGCCCACCTCCAAGAGCTTGAGTTGCCGAGTGCTCTTGGCGGTAAGTGTGTTGCGACGCAGGTTTCGGGTGCTGTGGAGTTGGAGAGAGCCGACACTCGTGGCGCGGGAGTGGAGCTGCAGGAGGAAGAGAGTCGCCAGCCGTTCGCACAGTTGGCTGAGCTTT
>CAZUFQ010000493.1:0-5665 GCA_964618735.1 uncultured Enterobacteriaceae bacterium | reverse complement strand
CCAAAGTCGAACGCCATACGCACGGCAAAATGGTTTGCCAACAACAGAATGTCCTCATGGCGCTCGCGCAACGGCGGCAAGAAGAGAATCTCGAAAGACAGCCGATCAAGGAGGTCGCGCTTGAATCGGCCTGCCGCCGCCAGCGCCGTGAGATCGGCATTCGTCGCGCCGACGATGCGGACATCTACTTGAACTGGCTGGGCGCTCCCCACCCGTTCGAAAGTTCCATATTCAACTACCCGTAGAATCTTCTCCTGCACTTCAAGTGGAATTTGACCGATTTCGTCAAGAAACAACGTCCCACCATGGGCGACCTCAAATCTTCCAGCTCGGCGTCGCATCGCGCCAGTGAACGCTCCTTCCTCATAACCGAAAAGCTCGGCTTCAATCAGCGTCGGTGAGAGAGCCGCGCAGTTGAGGGCCACCAGCGATCCCTGCCAACGCGGAGAGAGATAATGCAACCGAGAAACAGCAAGTTCTTTTCCTGTCCCGCGCTCGCCGATTACTAACACCGGACGATTCACACGAGCGACTCGCGACAATCGTTCTTGAAACTCTAGGAATACTTCGGACTGCCCCAATGCTTCGACCATACCGACTTGTGAAACTGTCGCCGGACTTTCCGGTCGAAGACGAGAGGTATTCCGCTTGGGAAGAATGCTCATATATTGGTGAAGATTACTAATCTTTGGTGAATACCGCCAGAACCCCTTATGCACTGGTCAAGAATAAACTCCTATAATCTTTTGACTTTTTGTCTTCGGTGCTTTTGGCGCCTTTTCTGCCAAAGAAGGAAATGACCACTAGCAGAATATGGAGGAAATATTCATGGGCATCTTCACCCGACTGAGCGACATCATTAGTTCAAATCTCAACGCCATGTTGGATAAAGCCGAAGACCCGGAGAAGCTGATCAGACTCATGATTCAGGAAATGGAAGACACATTGGTTGAGATCAAGGCCTCGTGCGCAGGAGTCATGGCGACGAAGAAAAAGGCCCAGCGAGAATTGGAAGAGGCCTTGTCCCGCGCCACCCAATGGGGAGAAAAGGCTCAACTCGCCGTGAACAAGGGTCGAGAAGACTTGGGACGTGAAGCCCTTGTGGAGAAACGCCGGTGCCGCGAGCGCGCCAGCACGCTGGAAAAGGAACTGGTCTACTGTGAGGCATTGATTGAACAATATAAAGCTGACATGACTCAGCTCGAAGATAAACTCAGCGGGGCGCGAGAAAAGCAACGGATCCTCGTGCAGCGCCACATTCATGCCGAGCGCAAAAAACGCGCCCAGCAGGGGATCCGACGTCTCGACACCACAGACGCCCTGATCCGTTTCGAGCAATTTGAGAATCGCATCGAGCGCATGGAAGCTGAAGCTGATCTGATCAACTTCGGCCGCAAGCCGCCACTAGAGGACGAGTTTGCCCGCCTCGAAGGCGATGACGAAATCGAAAAGGAGCTGGAAACTTTGAAGGCGACAAACGCGAGGAAGACTGAGTAGGCAGGAGTTCTTCAACAAAGAATGTGAAATGCAGAATAATGAGTTCAAGGAAGCCTCCGTTTATTACTCAGAATTCATCGTTTCTCCCACGCTGGCAACTGAGCACTGACAACGACGTCTTCCTCGGCTGAGTGTGAGGATACGAAGAGGAAATAGCAATGAACACCGGAAGTCTCGCCCTCCTGTTAATTTTCGGGCCGGCGTTTGCGGCTGTCGTGGGCGGCATCTTCATCAAAGCGTTGAAGATCTGGAAAGGGATCACACCTGAGCAAAGCCGCCAATTCCAAGCGGAAGAAACTCGATTGATGCAAGAGTTGCATCAGGGGTTAGTACGTATGGAAGAAAGAATTGAAGCGCTAGAGACTCTCCTGCTCGACCAGAAAAGAAAGGAAGGTAACAAATGATCCAAGGCGCTGACAGACAGCAAGGCGGTCTGTACCGTTCGCGTAGCGGCAAGATTTTAGGAGTGTGCAAAGGGCTCGCGGACTACTTCGACTTCTCCGTAAGTGGGATGCGTGTCATCGCTATGGCCCTTCTGATTTTCTCTGGGATCTGGCCAATGGTCATTGTGTACTTCGTGGCCGCGCTGCTCATGAAGCCTGAACCAGTCATGCCTCTGAAAACGGAGGAGGAGCAAGAATTTTATAACTCTTACACCAGTTCTCGGCGTATGGCGCTGCACCGCCTCAAGCGCACTTATGACAACCTCGACCGCCGTATCCAGCGGATAGAGAGCATCGTGACCTCGCGAGAATATGACTGGGACCGACGATTAAACGAGTAGGCCCCAGTCAGGAAAGGAAGTTTAAAAGTTCATCATAGATGGCGCGTCAGAATTCAATCGATCTGGGTCACGCCTCAATTCCTTGAACGAAACGATCTCACTTCGGCTGCGGCCACACGCCGGGGACCGCAGTCGCCAGCCACTTCACTAAAGCCGCATTCGTCTCAAGCGGCTTTTCCTGCGCCATCCAATGGCCGGAGCGAATTGTCAGTTCAGTCAAATTGCGACAGTACGTGCGCATGGGCTCGGCCAAGCGTGAATGCGTGCACTCGCACACATAGTCATACCGTGCGTTTAGGAATAAGACCGGCATGTCGAGATAACCACCATTCTTTTCCGTCTTTGCATACTCGGCGTTTACGCCATGGTTCATGTACCATGAGGATGGCCCGAAAAATCCGTTGCGCTCCAATGCAGAAACATACGTGCTGAGGTCTTCCTCAGTCACTACGTCGTTGTCACGCGGGAGGTCGGGAATTTCGCTACCGCCAAAAAATCCGTGACTGCGACGAGCCATTGCGGTGAACGCACGCTTTCCTTCCCCTGCCGGGTCTCCTTTGCGAAACGCTAACTTCATGAATTTGTAGACATGAGCGTCCATAGGCGCGATGGCCTCGGCAAAACTCTCTTCGTAATAGCGCATGTAATCCCACTGCCCAGCAGGAAACTCATTGGCAGGGTAGAGGTCGCGATCCACCAAGGCCAAGGTGTGATCAAGGCCGCGTTCGATGGTATAGTAGGGCACGCACAGATTGGCGACGGCGTAACAGCGGTCCGGATGATGGCTGGCGAGATTCCATACGACGGGGCTGCCCCAGTCGTGTCCCACCCAGACGGCTTTCTCCCTGCCTAACGAGTCAACTAACTCTAACATGTCGCGGACGATGTGTTCCTGGGCATAATCGCTGTGCTGTTTGTATACTGAAGACCGACCATAGCCGCGCATGTCCGGCGCGATGGCGCGAAACCCTAGCCCAGCAAGGGCGGGGAGTTGATGACGCCAACTAATCGACAACTCAGGCCAGCCATGCACGAAGATGACAAGCGGCCCGTCTTCGGGTCCTGCCGCGAGATAAGAGGTCGTATGTCTATTCGTCTTGACAGTATGCTCGGTGATGGACATCGCAGGTCTCCTTGTCGTGCTTCGGCTTTCAGAACCTGAAGGTCGTACTGTAACAAATTCACAAGGCTCCGCCAGCACGCTGAACATAAGGCGGAGCGAATCCTTGACAGCAACGGTTTATCGGGTTTATAGGGAGAAAGCCGTAAATGTTTATAGGGTTTATATGAATAGCAATCTGCTGGTTTCCAAACATAGAAACCTGGGAGTTTCTCAATATAGCAACATGTTTCTACCAGTGGCGACATGTTGCTAGGAATAGCAACGGAGCAGCTGTCTAATTCAAGTTAGGCGTGGCACGGTCTCTAAGGGATGACCATGGAAACACTGATTGTTGAGACTATCGATCAGATGACAAAGGTTGTTTTGCAAATCTTCGAGGCCACGCACTCAAGATGGTGGTTTCGAGGTCAGCGCGACCAGAAATGGTCTCTCTTGCCTAGCGTAAGGCGAGATTATTCCAGGCAGCAGGAGAGATACTTGACGAACCTTTTTTACAGCCGCGCCCGAACACGCTACGCCAACTGCCCGAATAATGAGGACTACGGTGGCTGGCTTGCATTGATGCAACACTACGGTCTGCCTACTCGACTGCTAGACTGGACGCATTCGCCTCTAATCGCAGCTTATTTTGCAACCAAGTATCAATTCGATTCGGGCAACGTAGCTCACCTTTCAGATTCAGATGCAGCGATCTGGGTGCTCGAACCGCATCGCCTGAACGAATCCCAAGGCTACGAACCAATATTCCCGCCACTGAACGCTAAATCTTTAGAACCCCTTCTCAGACCGGCTATGAAGGGAGAGGATAACAGCGAAATACAGGTACTTGCTGCGTCACCGTTAGAAACTGATCTGAAGATGCTAACTCAACAAGGCGCGTTTACTATTCATGTCATGGATAGACCACTTAATGAAGTGTCAGGATGCGACACCTGGCTAAAAAAGCTTGTGATCCCAACTGCGTGTGTTCCCAATGTTGCACAAGAGCTTGACGTCCTTGGCTTCAGGCTCGCTGATTTGTTCTCTGACTTGCATCATTTGGCAAGAGAAATCACCAATATGCACAAACCCTCTCCAGCTTGAACAGAGAATGCGAGCCGCCGACCGACCCCTCCCCCAGCAAGGCGGTGCGAGCGGTGGCAAGGGAGACCGAGACGGGCGGAGTATTGCGAAGGGTTCCAGAGGGAATGAAGTGCAAGGCTGTGACAGAACCTGAAAGGATAGGGGAATATGGAAAGGACCAGGTTGCGGGGTTCGCTCTAGGACGATGGCCTAACCATCACCTGCAGCGGACGCGGCCCCGCGTGCGGTTCTGGATGAATATGAAAGGGTGCGGTTGGGGCCTTGCCGCTGAGGCGAGCCGTTAGGCAGTAGACATACGGTTCAATAAGAGTGAGTCCAGAAATGGTTTCAGAACGACTTTGTCTCGAGATACTGAAATTCCTCCGTGGGAAAAGCACCGCCTATACTGAAAGAGCAGGTGACGGTTCTATTAGCAGAACCAGTCAAGAATCAGACTCCTCTACTGAGGGAGAACTCTACAGATTCTTTCTGTCTAGATATTCCCTCGCCGAAATCGAAGCTGCTATGCGTTGGCTTAGCCTAGGGGACTATTTGGGAAAAACGTACCCCGGTGGACTGCTGGGAGGGCTCTACGTTCATTCATTGACAGATAAAAGTCGCAAGGTCGTCGAAATAGGAAGTTTTGACAACGCTGAGAGGAAACTCTTTTATCAGGAAGAATCTCCCTATGAGGTTTTCATAGCCCATCAATTTAACAACGATGACCAGAGTCTAGTCCGTTACATCGATCAAAAAGTGTTAATGCCTCTGGGTTTCAAGAGGAGCGATGGTCGTGCAGAAGGACTAGAGGACTTCCGGTCGGCTATTTCAACAAAGATCAAGAGAGCGCGCTTTTTCCTGTGCCTCATAACAAAACGTCAAGAATTATCCTCAGGAAGATACACTTCAAGTGTTTGGCTTTATCAGGAAACCGGTGCCGCGGTAGCTTACGGCAAGAGCCCCCTTTTACTCGTCGAAGATGGCATCGATTTAGACTACGTAGGAGAACTCCAAAGTATATACGAGTACATCAGATTCAATAGAAGTAATCACCCTGAGGCATTTGACTCGATTGGACGACGTCTTATCTCAGACTTGGAAGCACATTGTATCCCCTTGCCGGAAGAAGCAAGGACCCGAGGAGAGTCGATGTCTTGAGTTGGGTACGGTCGGCCATGCCTAACCACGCGCGCCACCGC
>CAZUFQ010000492.1:0-5676 GCA_964618735.1 uncultured Enterobacteriaceae bacterium | reverse complement strand
GACCCTTGTAGGCTAGTCGTAATTCTTGTAGATGCGCACGATCTGTTCAATCAGGTGCATGCCGTCTTCAGCAATATCGTCAAGGCGTCCGACGAAGGGACTGGCGAACGTTGCTCCTGCCTTGGCGGTGAGCAAGGCTTGCGCGGGCGAAAAAATTAAGGTGACGTTGACTGAAATCCCTTGAGCGCTAAGAATTTTTGTAGCTTTCAACCCTTCCGGAATCATCGGAACTTTGACAACGACATTTGGATGAATAGCGGCGAGGCGTTCTCCTTCAGCGACCATGCCGGAAGCGTCAACACTCACAACTTCTGCACTGATAGGGCCGTCAACAATGGTGCAAATCTCCTTAATAACCGCGTCAAGCGGCTGCCCGGTTTTGGCCACGAGTGAAGGATTCGTGGTGACGCCGTCGATAATACCCCACGCATTGGCTTCGCGAATTTCGTCAATATTGGCGGTATCAATGAAAATTTTCATAACGTTTCCTTCTGCTCGCGTGTCACGAGTTTGCTCGTCATCCATTAGGGGGCAAGAGCAGCACTCTTTTGTCGTCTTTGACCGCAGCGAGCAACTCGACGATGGTCACGCCAAAACGGGGATGCGTCAAGTGCGGCGCCAGCTCAGCCAACGGAAGCAAGACAAAGCGGCGCTTATGTAATTCCGGATGTGGAACCGTTAAGGTGTTTGACTCAATCGTTTGGTTATCAAAAAGTAACAGGTCGAGATCGATTTTGCGGGCCGCCCATTTTTTTGTTTCCGCCGTCCGTTTCCTGCCAATGTCCAACTCAATTTTCTGAAGACACGCTAACAGATCGAGCGGAGTGAGTTCCGTCTCGATCTCAATCACTCCGTTGACGTACCACATCTTCGCATCCCCATGTGGTTCAGTTTCGTAGAGGGAGGACGTTTTGACGAGACGGGCCTTTGGCAGCGCCGCGATTTGGGTTAACGCCTTGTGATAGTGGGTGCGACGATCACCCACATTCGATCCAATCCCTATAAAAACTCGCTGAAACATCTCTGCTACTTGCCTCGCACTCTTGAGCGTTTGTACTCAGCGGACACTCACCGACATTCTTCCTAGTGCAGTTTCAGTATCCCTCTTGGGGAATACTCCTGTAGGGGTCCGATTCATCGGACCCACCCCAGGGCTTGATAAATCAAGCCCCTACTTACTATGAGAAAGAGAAAGCTTGCACCATCCTTTCGACGATGACCTGTCCGATCGCCAGCGAAGCGGTGGCTCCAGGAGAAGGCGCATTAAGCACATGGAGAGTCTTCCCCGCCGCAGTAATGACAAAATCATCGACCAGTGCGCCATTCGAGGCAATTGCTTGTGCTCGCACCCCACTACCTCCAGGTTGTAAATCGCTTTCTCGCAGGTCGGGCAGGAGGCGTTGCAGAGCTTTCAGAAAAGCACTTTTGCTATAAGACCGATACATTTCTCCCACCCCAGTTTTCCAATACTTCCGCGCCATGCGCCAAAAGCCAGGAAAAGTGAGTGTTTCTTGTAAATCTGACGCAAGAAAATCGATTTTGCGATACCCTTCGCGGGAAAATGCCAATACGGCATTGGGTCCGGCTTCCGTTACGCCGTCGATTGTGCGAGTAAAATGGACGCCTAAGAAAGGCAAGGCGGGATCGGGCACAGGATAAATAAGATTTTTGACCAAACTGCGACGCTGTGGAGCAATGGTGTAGTACTCGCCACGAAACGGAACGATCTGTAGATCAATCTGAGCCCCGGCTAATCGTGCAACGCGATCACAATGCAAGCCTCCACAATTAAGCAAAAATTTGCTGTGGATGTCGCCCTGCATAGTCGTGAGAACGATTCCGTCGTCAACGTGACGAATGGACTGCACCTGATGCCGTGTCTTAATCTCGCCGCCGTGTTCTTGTACGAGGCGAGCATAGGTGAGAGCGACGCGAGGAAAATCAATGATTCCAGTGCTTGGCGCATGCAGCGCTTTAATGCCTGTCGCGTGCGGCTCAAGCTCGCGCAAACGTTCCGGTCCGATCATCTCCAAGCCTTTGACGCCATTGGCGACGCCGCGGCGAAACAACTCTTCTAACCGAGGCAGTTCATTCGGGGAGGTAGCGACGACGACTTTTCCGCAGCGTTCATACGGAATGTCGTGTTCCTCACAAAAAGAGAGCAAAGCGCGCGCGCCGGCAACACAAGTCTGCGCTTTCAGTGAGCCAGGTTTGTAGTAAATGCCCGAGTGAATAACCCCACTATTGTGGCCAGTCTGGTGAGCAGCAAGGCGCTCTTCTTTTTCGAGAACCGCCAACTTCAGCTTTGGCAAGCGCTGTGTAACTGTTAGCGCTGTGGCGAGGCCTACGATGCCGCCGCCAATGATAATGAGGTCAAAGTGCGTTGACATGAGACATACTGTGTCGTGCGTGATTCGTGCTGTTTTTGCCTAGTAAACACCTCTCACGGGAATAACCCGGGAAAGTGGAGTCCTGTGGTTTCAGGCAGTCCACACATCAGATTCATATTCTGTACGGCTTGACCAGCGGCGCCGCGGCCCAGGTTATCAATGGCCGCGATCGCGATCGCCGTCGCCGTGCGTGTATTGATCTTCACGCTGATATCACAGTAATTGGAGCCCAGCGTTGCTTTCGTGCGCGGCAGTGTGTCCTGCAGCACCCGGATGAACGGCTCATCTTTGTATGTTTCTTGGTAAAGCGCGACAGCATCGGTTTCAGTCAAGGACTGGGTCAACGGCGCATAGGTTGTGGCAAGAATGCCGCGCGTCATAGGAATGAGATGAGGAGTAAAATTGACGCGCACTGACGCTCCGGCAAGATGAGAGAGTTCTTGTTCAATCTCAGCAATGTGATTGTGTCCGGTAACGCTATACGCACGAACATCCTCATTGGTTTCTGAAAACCCGAACCCACCACCACCGCCGCGCCCAGCGCCAGACACTCCAGACTTCGCGTCGATAACGATCCCTGAAGTGTGTACAACTCTTGCACGTAGCAAAGGTAACAAGGCGAGGATCGACGCTGCCGGATAACAGCCGGGATTGGCCACCAACCTGGTCTTTTGCAATTCCTCGCGATGGATTTCTGGGAGACCGTACACTGCCTCCGTGAGGTATTCTGGCGCCGTGTGGGTGACCTTATACCAAGTGGGGTACAAGGAAGCGTCGCGGAGGCGAAAGTCAGCGGCGATATCGATGACTTTACTGCCCTGCCGGAGCAGAATAGGGACCAGACTCATGGCTTTGCCGCTCGGCAGAGAGATGAGTGTGACGTCGGATTCGTAACCGATACGTTCTGGATCAACCGCGATCATCGTTTGATCAACGAAGCTCCGGAGATTCGGATAGAGATCGGACATGGATTGCCCCTGCTGAGACTCAGCGGTGACGTGCACAATGTTCACATTGGGGTGAGTGCTGAGTAGCCGCACCGCCTCGGCGCCGCCATAGCCGGATGCGCCAATGACGCTTACTTTAACTTTTTTCACGGACACGCTTCTCCATTCTTAACGCTTTACAAAGTTTTCAAAGATTCGGCAATACGTTGTAGCGCCGTCGCCACATTTTCGTAACTGTTGAAAGCGCTGAAGCGGATGTATCCTTCCCCGCATTTCCCGAACCCGGCGCCAGGGGTGCACACCACACCGGCTCTTTCAAGGAGCAGATCGAAAAATTGCCAAGAGTCCATATTCGTTTTGACCCACACGTATGGCGCGTGGTCGCCGCCCACACAGGGGAAGCCGATCTTGGCGATCGTTTCGCGGATCAACGCCGCATTCTTCAGATAATAATCGCTCAGTTCCCGTACCTGTTGTTTGCCAGCCGAGGTGTAGACCGCTTCGGCGGCGCGTTGCACTGGATACGACACGCCATTAAATTTAGTTGACTGCCGGCGGTCCCAGAACGCATGCAATGAGTGGGCGTTATGGGATGCATCATAGATTTTGCAACGCTTGGGCACGACGGTGTAGGCGCAGCGAGTCCCTGTAAACCCAGCGGTCTTCGAGAAACTGCGAAATTCGACCGCTACATCCTGGGCTCCTTCAATCTCATAAATGCTCTGCGGCAAGGAATCATCGCGGATAAATTCGACATAGGCGGCGTCGTAGAGGATGAGCGCTTTATTTTCGCGGGCATAATCCACCCACGGACGCAATTGTGCTTTGGTGATTGTGCGTCCGGTCGGGTTATTGGGAAAGCACAAGTAGATCACATCAACTTTTTCCGTGGGCAACGCCGGTACGTAGTCGTTCGCTTCGGTCGATTCGAGATAGACAAATCCTTCGTAGCGTCCGTCTTTCCAAGACGAGGTGCGTCCAGCCATCACGTTGGTGTCAACGTAAACAGGGTAAACTGGGTCGGGAACGGCGATGCGAGTGTCGAGCGCAAACAATTCCTGGAAATTTCCGGTGTCGCACTTCGCGCCATCGCTGATAAATATCTCGTCTGGCGAGATCTCCGCGCCGCGTGCTTGATAATCATGTTCGGCTACTTTCTCTCGCAAGAAGGCGTAGCCTTGTTCCGGACCGTATCCGCGGAAAGTGGCGTTCACCGCCATCTCGTCAATCGCTTTATGAAAGGCTTCGATACAAGCGTTTGGCAGCGCGCGGGTCACATCGCCGATCCCCATGCGAATGATCTTCTTGTCCGGATTCTGCGCTTGAAAGGTGTTCACGCGCTTGGCAATCTCTGAAAAGAGATAGGATGCTTGCAGTTTCAGATAGTTCTCGTTCATCCGGATCATTGGTTCCGTCCTCCTCGTCCATTCCTGTGTCAGAAAATATACAGAAAGAAAAGGATATAGCTGCTTCGATGCGGTTCGGAAACGGCGCTGAGGCGCTGCCGGGTTTTGTAAGGATGTGTTATCGCAACAAATTTCTAAATACCCGCATTCGTCCTCTTGTCTGAACTAGTGAGCTGCATAGCGTAAGACTTCTTTGCGTAGTCTCCTATTTCTCAAGAAAGGAGTCCTCTTCCATACTTCGTGTGAGGATTTTGACAACGTATCTTCGTGCGGAAACTGCCACTCTTGCTAAGAGGGTAACGTGATTTTGAGTTGGGGGACCAGGCTCCTGTTGGTCTCATGCTTGCTGGTACGTAGCACACAGTTCATGCTGCACGTGTAGCATGCAACATAAGAGGCAATGACTACGCAATGTTTTTCAAGGAATAGCTATGTCAACTCAGGAAATAGAGAATAAAGAGCAAGGGAAGCGCGCTTGCCTGCGCTCAGACGAGAGTCCGATGAGTGAGGCCGAGATCGACTATGAAGTGATGGAGTCATTCCCGGCAAGCGACCCGCCATCGTGGACGCTCGGCGTCGTGCGTCGGAAGGACCTACCCAGGATATATGACGGAGAGAAGCCTTCGGCGAATACGCCGTCACATCAGAATGAGCCCACTCCTTCAGCGTAATATCCGGAAGAGCGGTGTTGCTTTGGGGCGGTGTGTGTTCTTCCGTAACACACAAAATGTGTAGTCAATAATCTGATTGCTTTCTGTTCTTCTCGCTAGCCTTAGAACTCCACCCTGTCGTCTGTCTCGTAGACGACAGGGAGTGGTGGGACAACAAGTCCGGGGCGTAGTCCAGAGCTGTCCCCGACGCGCGCCAACGCTGCGCGCAGCTCTTCGATCTTGAGAGGCTTAGCGACATAGTCGTCCATCCCCGCCGATGGAC
>CAZUFQ010000491.1:0-5677 GCA_964618735.1 uncultured Enterobacteriaceae bacterium | reverse complement strand
GCTCGCCGAGAATAGGAATGCAAGAACTGCCGCTCCTAGCGCCCTGCCTTTCCAGGTCGCCGGTCGATGTCCCCTCATCATGTGCCCTCCTTCCCTCCTGGCCGTAGCCCGGTGGGTGTCGTTTGAAGTTAAAAAAATTGACTTCCTACGGCTTTTCTTACCCGCCCTTCTTGTGCTATAACCCCTCCTGCTCTCTTGCAGGGCACAGCATGGAGAGCGACATACCAGGGTTATAGTCGGAAAGTCATAACATTTCGGTTCAATTTCGGTTCAATTTTCCTTGAACTGATAGGGGAGACAAAGCAATGGGAACCGCACATGACATACTTTTCCGTCCCTTTCGCCTTGACCTCGAGAATGAAATCCTCTGGCGCGGCTCACGGATTCTCGCGCTCCGACAGAAAAGTTTTGCATTACTTCGTTATCTGGCGGAACGCCCAGGTGAGCTTGTTTGCAAAGAAGAACTCCTGAAAGCCGTGTGGCCGGAAACCCGAGTGAGCGATATTGTCCTCAAAGTATGTATTCGCGAGGTGCGCCAAATTTTGGGAGATCAACCGCAAACACCCTCATATATCGAAACTGTGCAGCGACGAGGGTATCGCTTCATTCGCCCGGTGCGCATTCGAGGACTCGCGAGCGGCCCCCGTCCGAAAAGAAATCAACAGACAGAGTCGGAAGGAAGATCCCCTGGGAGAAGCAGTGATATAAAACCCCTAGAGCCGCCATTGGCCCTCCCTCTTGAGGATCACCAAGACCTCGTTCCCAACGCTGTGGGACGCGTCGCGGAACTCCAGCAGCTACAAAGTTATTTAGAAAAGGCCTGGCGCGGAACACGCCAAGTTGTCTTTCTCTCGGGAGAGGCGGGAATCGGCAAAACAACGCTCATCGAGGCCTTTCTTCAGAATCTAGAGTCTAGAGTGCAAAGTCTAGCGTCAGAAAGTCAAACCGGGAGCTCTGCAATCGCTCAGACCCTCGACTCTAGACGCTGGACCCTAGACGCTCGTCCATGGATCGCTCGCGGACAATGCATCGCCCACTATGGCGTCGGCGAAGCCTACCTGCCAGTGATTGAGGCTGTAAGCAGACTCTGTCGAGAGCCTGCTCACGAGCATTTCCTTACTCTGCTCAATCGATACGCACCCATGTGGCTGGCGCAAATGCCTTCGCTGCTCTCACCCCATAGTCATAATCGTCTACAACGTGAAATACGCGGGGCCACGCAAGAACGAATGTTGCGCGAACTAGCGGAAGCCTTAGAGGCGTTGACGGCGGAAGTTCCGCTTGTGCTCATTTTGGAGGATCTCCATTGGAGCGACTATGCAACGCTGGATTTGCTTTCTTTTTTGGCGACACGACAAGAACCAGCACGTTTACTTATCCTTGCCTCCTACCGTCCCGAGGAACTCGACCTGAGCGGTCATCCACTGAAAAGCGTGACCCACGAGCTGCAGAGTCACGGCCGTTGCCATCACCTCGCGATACCGCTGCTCACCCTTGAGGCGATCTCTCAGTATCTGCACGCACGCTTTCCAGGAAATACCTTCTCTGCTGGACTTGCGCGCACGATTCATCAGTGCACTGAAGGCAACCCCTTTTTCATGACAAGCCTGATAGAACATCTAGTGACACGCAGGGCGCTCACGTTCCAAGAACAGCAGTGGACGCTCACCATGTCTCCAGAGGACATTCAGCTTGAGAAGCCTACCAATAGCTCTGAGATCATTGAACATCAGCTTGCGCGGGTAAACCCACAAGAGGAGCTTGTGTTGAAAGCTGCAAGTGTGGCGGGAGTAGAATTCTCGACAGCCGCAGTCGCAGCCGGCCTGAACGCCCCAGTAGAAGAGGTAGAAGAATGTTGTGAGCGGCTTGCGCGGCGCAATCAATTTCTCCGCGCACAGGGCGTCGACCGCTGGACCACTGGAACTGTTGCAGCCCGCTATCGTTTTATCCATGCGCTCTATCAACAAGCATGGTACGAGCGAGTGACAGCGGCAAGACGAGCGCAATTACATCAACGCATTGGTGAACAAAAGGAACAGTGCTATGGCGACCAGGCTTACGAAATGGCCGCGGAGCTCGCCCCCCACTTCGAACAGGGGCGGGACGTGCAGCGTGCGATCCACTACCGCCGCCAGGCGGCAAAGAATGCGACGCAACGGTGTGGCTATCACGAAGCGATCAATCATTTGTCAAAAGGTTTAACCTTATTGCCACAGCTCCCGAATACACACGAACGCGTGCGACAAGAAATCGCGCTGCAGAGCGCCCTCGGCGCCGCCTACATGGCCACGCAAGGCTATGCCTCTCCAACCGTAGCGCACACCTACGGACGCGCTATTGCTCTCTATCAAAGTATTGAAGTTGAGGAACAACTTGCTCCCGCGTTGCGAGGCCTATGGGAATTCTACCTTACGCGTGCAGAACTCCAGACTGCGCGCACCTTGGCGGAACAGCTCCTCAACGTCGCCCACCAGACACAAAACCAAGCCTCGTTACTTGAAGCAGAGCGTGTGCTCGGCCAGACCCTGTATTTTCTCGGAGAGTTTGCTGAAGCACGCCTACATCTGGAACAAAGTATAAAATGGTATGATCCGAAACAACACGCCGATCATGCGCTTCTCTATGGGCAAGATCCTAAAGTCGTGTGTCTTGCGCAAAACGCCAGAGCTCTCTGCTTACTAGGGTGCTCAGATCAGGCGCGTCAGCTCAGTCAGGAGGCTATCTTTTTCGCCCATGAAAGCGCCCATCCCTTCAGTTTAGCGCTCGCCCAATATAATGCGGCTGTCGTGGCACAGACCCTCGGCGACTGGCGGCGCGCTCAAGACCTCACGGAAGCAACCTTTGCGCTTTCAGCCACACAAGGGTTTCCGTATTGGCAGTTTTCCGCGCTCGCACTCTACGGATGGACGCTCGTTCAACAAGGACGACTCGTCGAAGGCATCAACCAAATGCACAAGGGCTTGGAGGCGTACGCTGCTATTGGCGCGTCATTGAATCGCCCTTATGCCCTCACTCTGTTAGCTGAAGTATACAGCACAGCGGGGCGCGCCACGGAAGGCTTGGCGCTGCTTACCGAGGCGCTTGCCTGCGCACATCACAGCGGGGGTAACTTTTATCAAGCAGAAATGCTGCGCCTCCAAGGTGAGCTGACATTGCAACAATACAGGGATCAGGCGACAGGAAACAAGCAACGGGAAGGAGTGAGCGATCCCCAACCCCTGTCTCCCAATCTCTATGCTGAAGCCGAAGCATGTTTTCAACAAGCTATTGCTCTTGCACATCAACAGGGCGCCAAGCTTTTAGAACTGCGTGCAAGTGTGAGCCTGTGTCGCTTATGGAGGAACCAAGGCAAGTGCGCTCAAGCCCGGCAACTGTTAATGGGCGCCTCCGCTTGGGAGAGTGAAGGAGTTGACACGGTAGATAGGCAAGCCGCAAAGGCGCTCTTGAGTACACTCTAGACGATCGTGTACCAACTCTTGGCAATGCGTGCTTTAAAGCCCGATAAGGTCGCTCGTAGGGTGCATCCACAGACCAAACCGCAGAGCAAGGCGCGCGATGTTTAGGGCGTTTGCTTCTGCGTCATGACCTTCAACGCCTGCGGTACGACCCTTAGCACGATTGGGAGTGAGCCGAAACACTCACCATCAGCATAGATCTCACATGGATTATCCGCGCTGACGGAGATCTCTCGTCCTTGGATGGTGTCGATACCCGTGTGATAAATGTGGCGACCTTTGAAAACGCGAGGGAAGGTATACAGTAATTCCCATCTACCCATGCCATTGATGATACAGGCATGGAGCAAGCCATCATCTGGGCGCGCCGCCGGCACTAACGCCATGCCGCGCGCGCTGCTCCACGTATTGCCTACCGCTATCATCCAGCTCAGGCAACGTCGCTCTTGCCCATCGTAATTCACAGTGAAGGTTAACGGCTCGTACGACAACATTGTCGTGATCGTCAGAAACGTGTATACAGAATTGACTCGAAATCGCCGCAACTGATTCGCTCTTCTATTGATTTCGGCGCCAAACCCCAGCACCGCGACAGAAAAAAAATAGCGCGCCCCCGCTTGGCCCACATCAATAGTCCGCGCTTCTCCTTGCGCAAGAACATGGCACGCGCCGACCAGATCAAGTGGAATACCTAAGCCGCGAGCAAAGTCGTTTCCCACTCCGGCAGGAATAAGACCCAAGGCGGTATCATGACCAACGAGTTCGTTCGCCACTTGATTGATCAGCCCATCGCCGCCGACTCCAACAACCAGTGAGCAACCGTCGCGCACGGCGGCGCGCGCTAGCTCCGTGGGGTCATCGGCAGAACGGCTATAGAGCACCTGGTGGTCAATCCCGAGTTCATGCAATAAACGACTTGCGTGAGCCGCGACAGTTGCGCCGCGACCTTTACCTGAGACAGGGTTGACAATCAATCTTGCTTCGCGCATATAGCCCGCTCCCTCCGGTCGCTTAATGGCATATAGCACCTGACAAAAAGGGACCTGCCATAGAGTGAGCGCAGCAAACGAGCTATCTGCTATAGAGCAAACGCAGTGAGCGGGCTATCGGCGCTCTGCCTCGTTAGCGCATCCCTCCACGTTCGAGATGCGCCTGCAAAAAGTTCTGACTCCCGGAGGTCGCCATACTTGCAGTCGCAGAGAGTTCCAGACATAGCGCAGTCGCCGCAATAATTTGCGCAAACCGATACACTTTACCGGGGCCGAGGCAATCTATGAGTTGCAAATACGCGCGGGCATGCGGCAAGCTCGCACCGCCGCCCACCGTTCCCACTTCCAAGCCAGAAAACCGGATGGACAAATGGATGCCGTCTTCAATTCGCGTCGCAGCGACTTGCGCCATGCTGCTCGTGCCGACCATGCCCAAATCTTGTCCTGTAGCTGCAAAGATCGCAGCAATAGCAGAGGCTGGCGTAAAGGCAAACGACTGCATGCCGCTAGCGTGGGCTCCATGGAGCCCCGCGTGTTCAAGCGCCATCACTTCCTCAGCGCTCACTCGTAGAACACGACGCAAGACCTCACCAGGCAACGTTGCCTCCGCAAGCACGACTTTTCCGTGCCCAGGAAATTGAAAAAACGCATGACTCGGTTTTTTGTCGCCGCCCATATTGGTTTCGAGAAAGATATGGAGCGGCGTCACCCCAGTCTCTTTGGGGAAACGATCAAGCACGAAGCCTTGGTTCAAAGCATAAGCGTTCCGCGTCATCATATTTGGCCCGCAGGCGTCTCCTGTAGTAAAGCGATACAGGAGGTGACACATGGGTCCTACCACGTGCGTCTCGACTTCGCGCAATACCGCGTGAGTACTGAGAAGACCTCCATTCTTTCCTTCACCAGCCTTTGAGGCTGCACTACGAAATGGGTTCGTTGGGTCGCGCAGCCAGATGCTCATCGTCTGGGCCTGTGCAGTCGCCCATCCAGCTAAGCGCAACGCTTCTTCCGTCGTACGGAAGACAAAGCAGGAATCTCGCGTCATGCGATCAGCTAAGACATACGCGCGCACCCCGCCCGCGAGCGCTACAGCACTGACTCCTCGTTGTATGGACGCCGACAATCCACCTTCCGTAAGCGCAAGCGGTACGTAAACCTGGTCATCTACCCTGCTCCACTCCTGCCCCCCACCCCCATTTTCTAAACTTTACTTTCCCATGTTTAGGGTAAAAG
>CAZUFQ010000490.1:0-5691 GCA_964618735.1 uncultured Enterobacteriaceae bacterium | reverse complement strand
AAATCAAAGCGGTTTCGAGTCCCCCTATTTCATCAACCAAACCCCGTGACCACGCCTGCCGACCGCTCCAGACTCGGCCTTGCGCACTCAGTTCTGCAGCTTCAGTGGTCAGCGAACGACCGGCGGCCACTTTTTCAACAAAATCTCGATAGAAAGACTGAATCTCAAAATCAACGCGTTCCTGCTCGGCAGGCGCAAATTCTAGATAGTCAGAAAACAGGGCGGCCCGATTCCCGCGCGTGAGAATTTCTTTGCCAATACCCAAGGTCGTGTAAAGGTCACGCAGTACGGCTTTTCCGGCAATGACGCCAATCGAACCAGTAACCGTGCCTGCTTCTGCAAATACCCGGTCTCCGCCGAGCGCCAAGTAATAACCGCCGGACGCAGCAACGTCGCCCATTGAAATAATCACTGGTTTGCTGGCGCGCGTCACTTGCAACTCACGCCACATGAGATCGGATGCTAATCCTGAGCCGCCAGGACTCGACACTCGTACGACCACAGCAGACACAGACTTATCTTCTCGCACCTGTCGCAGGTCATGAATAAAACTGGTCGAGCCCACTGCTTGTGGTCCTTCCGGGCCATCGATTGTTTCTCCACGTTTGATAGGACCATGAACCGAAATGAGTGCGATTTTCTTGGGATGTCCGCGAAGCAGTTGCTGACGAAGTGCAATTGTGCGACGATGACGATACGGTCCAGCCTCGATGAAATGCAGCACCCCCAGCTTCTCTTCGAGTATGTGTGACACTTCATCTTCGTACGCCACATAATCGACCAAACCAGCAGCCTGCGCTTCACGGGCTAAGAACAGCCCTTGGTCAATCAACCGGCGTACTTCTTCCTTGTCTTTCTGACGGGTCTCGGCAATCCCTTCAACAATTTGGCTATAGAGGTCGTCAAGGAGACTGTCCAACATCTCACGATGGGGACCAGACATCTCTTCGCGAGTGAAAGGCTCACCGGCAGCTTTATATTGTCCTGCCTGGCTGACCTGCGCACGAATCCCCAGTTTATCGAGTGCTCCCTTAAAGAACATTGCTTCAGCGGCTAGGCCCGTCACCGCCAGATGGCTAGCCGGCGTCAGGACGATAAAGTCTGCGGCGCTCGCTACATAATACTCTCGAGTGCCTGCTTCCGGGAGAAAAAGATAAACATGTTTCCCGGCTTGCCGTAGCGCCACAAGGGCGCGGCGTAACTCTTGAAGTCGCGCCCATCCCGCATCAAGGTCGCTCAGAGTAATCACAACAGCACGCAGACATGCATCCTCGCGCGCCCAACGCAGCAGGGCTAACACTGATAAGAAATCTGGGCTTGGCGTTCGCCAGAAAGACAGCAAAGAAGGAGTGGGCTCCTCGGGTAGAGTCCCACTTAATTCCAAGCGTAAGGCGTTATACAGAGGACGCCGACCGAAAAACCGAACGACTTGCTCTCTACTCCAGAGAAAGGCGCGCAGACTTAAACGAAAGACTTGTTGTAGCACAACAATAGGACCAACAAAAATCAACATTCGCTACGAGTCCGAAAAGCCGATATCTCAAGGGCATCGATATTTCGAGACGTCGCAAGCATAGGCGAAACACCAGCACTGCTCACGACATCGGCATGACGCATCAACTGGCGTTCTTTCCAAGTCGCCAAGCCGCGGCGGAGAAAATCTGGCTCCAGGTCGAGTGCTTCGCAGACGTTAATAAAAGAGAACGGCCAACTATCATCGTCGGAAAAAAACCAATTTTCTGCTTCTTGGCGAAGGTTTCGACTCCGGTTATCTTTGGCCCACAGGTACTTCTGGAAGCAGTCGATAGCGTCTTCCAGAATCGCCGCCATGAGACGCCGTTCGCCACACGCTTGTGAGCGCTGTTTGAGAGCAGTAAAGAATTGCGCGGGTAAAAGAGAATCTGGCTGGAATAGCGTTGTCCCTGCGTCAACTACTGAACTTCCTTTCATGGAAAACCTCACCCTTTCTTGGTCAAGAACGCGCCCTTGACCATAAACGCCACATCCACACGCGCCGCGCGTCGCGCACACACCCCCACCAGATGATCAAAGGGTGCTACTCGCTCTGCTCTTTATATAATTCAAGCCACGCCATTTGAATAACTTCAAGCTTTCCCTCACTCGAGGCCTTGGGATCATCAGAAAAATCCGGGAGAGCAGTAATCCAACAATGAAGATCCGTGAAACGCACCTCAAGCGGGTTGGTATCAGGGTGGGACTCTAATAATTGTTCAGCGATATCTTCCGCATCCTCCCAGCATAGCTTCATACCCACCTCCGTTAAGCAGGAGTCTATTGTAGCATATCTATGCTAGATCTCTGCAAGACGTTTTTGACCGAGTGCTTCCTGAATCGATGCATCCATAATGCGCTGGGCGAAAGGTGTCGTGGTTTTGCTTAGTTTTTCCGTCATATCTCGGATGAGATTATAATCCTCCCCTTCACAGGCCTTTTGCAAGTCTCCCATAACGACAAGGATAAGCTCTTCTTCACCGTCGAGGAGAAATGAAGAATGTTGTTGTAGGGCTTTCTCACTCGCGTGAATCACCATGCGCGCTTCAGTACGTGCTTCGATCAACAATCGTTTCGTGACATCATCTTCGGCAAAGTCAATCGACTCTTCTAGTAAACGCTCAATCTCCTCGTCGGTGAGACCATACGAGGGTTTCACCTCGACTGAGCGTTCGTGGCCTGTACGAATATCAGTAGCCGTTACATTCAGGATGCCATTCGCATCAATCATGAACGTCACCTCGACCCGCGGCACGCCAGCAGGCTGAGGCTCAATGGGGATCTTGAAACGAGCAAGACTGCGACAATCCTGGACCAATTCGCGCTCCCCCTGCAAAATATGAACGTCCACCGCCGTTTGGTCGTCCACCGCCGTGGTGTACATCTCTTTAACGCTCGTCGGGATCGTCGTATTGCGATCAATCAATCGACTCATGACCCCGCCCATCGTCTCGATGCCAAGGGAAAGCGGAACGACATCTAGCAGCAACATATCCCGCCGTCGACCAGATAAGGTGTCGGCTTGCACGGCGGCCCCAAGCGCCACCACTTCATCGGGATTTAAATCTGTCAATGGATTTCGTCCAAAAAATTCGCTTACTCGCTGGCGCACAAGCGGCATCCGCGTGGAGCCGCCGACCAACACGACTGCTTCGATGTCCCGGGGCGTGAGATTAGCGTCCTTAAGCGCTTGCCGACAGGGACCCAAAGTACGCGCAACAATATCTTCCACCACAGATTCCATATCGCGGCGAGAGAGAGTACATGCGACACGCACGTCTCGTTCAGGGACCTCCAACACCAGTTGTGTTTCTTCAACGGTAGATAACGCTTTCTTCGCTTCCTCAGCGATCTTGAGCGCCTGCCGGAGCACATGCGGATCGTGTTGTACTTCCAAAGGCAACGTAGGAAAAAGAAAGCGTTCAGCAATGCGCAGATCGATATCGTCACCGCCAAGGCGTGTATCACCATTGGTGGCAAGCACTTCAAAAATACCAGTATGGAGACGGAGCAGAGAAATATCGAAAGTGCCGCCGCCAAAGTCGTAGACGGCGATGAGTCCTTCTTCTTTTTTGTCTAGCCCGTAGGCAAGAGACGCGGCGGTCGGCTCATTTAATAAGCGCACCACTTCAAGCCCTGCGATCCTGCCAGCGTCTTTGGTCGCTTGCCGTTGCGAATCGTTGAAATACGCCGGAACCGTAATCACGACTTTGCTGATGGGTTCTTGAAAATACGCTTCTGCTCGCTCTTTGAGACTGCGAAGGATCAGCGCCGACACCTGTGGCGGCGTCACCAGTTTTCCGAAGAGATCAAACCGAACAATGGCTTGTCCTCTACTCTTTTCAGGAGCAGCCGCAAAACGGTAGCGACGACGATCCTCCTCGGTCACATGTTCCATGCCTAAGCCCATGAAACGCTTCACAGACTGGATCGTAGTGAGGGGATAATCTGTTGCACGCTCTTTCGCTTGACGACCAACGATCACACCGCCGTCTTCAAGAAACGCCACTACGGACGGCAGCAGCGGATCTCCAGTTTGTAAATCAGGAATTACCCGAGGCGTGTCCTTGTCGATAAAGGCGACCAGACTATTCGTCGTGCCAAGATCAATGCCGACTATGCGTTCCACAAAGCTTCACTTCCTTTTTCGACATCACGCAAGAGGGTGCGTAAGTAGGCAACTTCCGCAAGTAGATTTTTGAGAGCGCGTAACTGTTCAGATTGAACACCGCCATTATTCCATTGAGTGAAATTTGAGCGAAGGCTATCGAGCAGCTGTGCGAGTTGGGCGTTGAGGTTGTCTCGAATAGCAACGAGTTCAGCTCGCACCTCGCTTGTGTTCTCGGCTACATTGGATTCTCGGAGTTCAGCCAGTTTTTCTTGGACCTCAAACACAAGCGCTGCTAATTTCGGCGGCACCTTATTGTTCTCTTTTCCGAGCTGCTCACCGTGCAGTTCCAGCCAATACTGTCCACGTTGGACGGGATCACGCAACGTCCGATAGGCGCGAGTCAGTACTGCTGTGTTCTTGAGACTCGCTTCCTTCTCTTGCGGTGTCCCAGTTTGATAGAGGTCAGGATGCAAGCGGCGGCTGAGGGCATAGTAACGCTGAGTGAGTTCATTCTCGTCGAGCATCGGATTCTGGGGAAGATCGAGAATGGTGAAATAGTCCGCTTGTGGAGGCAATAGTTGTATTGCCTGGCATGCGGGGCAGAAAAGAGACACCTGGTGCTGAACTCCACAGCGCCAGCACCGAACTTCTTGAGCAGTATTCATGAAGAAAGCGTACGAGCCTAGACCGAAAACGAACTTCCGCACCCGCACGAACGCTTGACGTTAGGGTTTTGTAATTTGAAGCCCGAATCCATCAAAGAGTCGACATAATCGAGCTCTGTGCCGCGGAGATAGAGAAAACTTTTGCGGTCAACGATGACCTTCGCCTCGTCGCGCTCGAAAACGCGGTCGCCGTCCCGAGGGATATCAAGGTCCATTTTGTAAGAAAGTCCTGAACAGCCGCCGCCAACAACCTTGACGCGGAGCCCATGGCCATCCTTGTGCTGCTGCGCGATCAGACTCTGGATTTTCTTCACGGCATTTTCGCTCAGTTCAATTGTCTGCTGGGCCATTCGTTAGATCCTCAACTCTTTTCTCTGGCTCTATCTCTGTCTAATTTCTATGCATGTTTCCATTGGACGGACTTGAGGTCGATCCCCTCTTTGGCCATCTCGTATAAGGGGGATAATTCTCGCAGCCGTTTGGTCACTTCTACCACCCGCTTGATCGCGTAATCCACATCCGCCTCTGTGTTGAACCGCCCCAACCCAAACCGAATCGATGTATGCGCCAGCTCTTCCCCTACACCGAGGGCCTTCAGCACATACGACGGTTCCAATGTTGCGGAAGTACAGGCCGATCCCGACGAGAGCGCAATCTCCTTGTTCAATCCCATGAGGAAAGATTCTCCCTCCACATAGGAGAAACTTACATTTAAGTTCCCTGGCAACCGTTGCGTCGGATGCCCGTTCAGATACACCTCGTCCAAGTCTTTGATCAATCCTTCATATAATCGTGTCCGCAGCGTAATGAGCTTCGCTGCCTCATGTTCCATCTCTTGCCCACACACCTCACACGCCTTTCCGAACCCCACAACCCCTGGCCCATTCAAAGTCCCCGATCCCC
>CAZUFQ010000489.1:0-5694 GCA_964618735.1 uncultured Enterobacteriaceae bacterium | reverse complement strand
CTCTTTCGTAAAGCAGGAATTCTTGAATTCGGCTTCGCCAATATGCGCAGCGTCCGTCTGTTCGGCGCTGTGCTGGTGATTGCAGTGCTGCTGGCTTTCCTTGCCGATCTGCGTACGGCGTTTATTAGTTTAATCGCGATTCCGCTTTCTTTGCTGAGCGCAGTAGCGATTTTATGGGGATGGGGCGCGGCGCTGAACACCATGACCTTAGGCGGGCTTGCCATCGCTATCGGCGAGGTCGTGGACGACGCTATTATTGACGTAGAGAACATCCACCGTCGTCTGCGCGAGAATGCGCTGCTGCCCCAGCCTCGGGACGCTCTACCGGTGGTGTATGACGCCTCCGTGGAAGTGCGCAGCTCCGTCGTCTACGCCAGCTTCATCGTGGCGTTAGTCGTGTTGCCGTTGTTTTTTATGAGCGGGGTACAAGGACGCATTTTCGCACCGTTGGGCGCGGCTTATCTTCTGTCGATCCTTGCTTCCCTCGGCGTGGCGTTGACCGTGACTCCGGCATTGGCGCTCGCTTTGCTCTCTCACGCGCGCGCTGAAGCGGAAGAAGGGAGACTGATCCGCACGTTGAAACACGGCTATTCTCGTTTACTTCCTTTTCCACTCTCCTATCCCCGGCTGGTAGTGGGCTCGACGGTCGTGTTGGTCGCTGCTTCCGGCGCTATTCTACTTTTTTTACAGAGCAGTTTTCTTCCTGAATTTCACGAAGGCAATCTGGTCATGCAAATGACAGCGCCGCCGGGGACCTCGCTGGAAGAGTCGGTACGCATGGGGAAACGGATCAGCCACTCGCTCAAGCGTATTCCGGGCGTCGCTTCAGCAGCCCAGTTCGCCGGACGCGCCGAACTTTCAGAAGACACGTGGGGGCCAGAGGCTAGTGAGTTTCATATCACCTTAGACCCGAACCTCGGTGAGTATGCAGAACTTACCGAACGGATCCGTGAGCAGCTCACCGTCATTCCGGGATTTTCTTTCAATGTCGTGTCGTATCTCAAGGAACGGATGGAAGAGGTGATGTCCGGGGCAACGGCGCAAATTGCAGTGAAGATTTTTGGTCCGGAACTGCCGACCTTGCGCGCGCTCGGCCAGCAGGCTGCGGACACTATGGGCGCGGTACCAAACGTCGTCGATGTGTACGTCGAACCGCAAGTCGAGATTCCTGAAGTCGGCTTGCATTTTGATCGCCAAGCCCTGGCCCGCTATGGGCTAACAATGGTGCGACTCAAAACGTTGCTCACCACAGCCTTTCTGGGCGCCCCGGTGGCACAGGTGTATGAGGAAGGAAGGGTGTTCAACCTCACCGTGCGATTCAGCGACGCCGCAAGACAGGACACGGAGACATTAGGGAACACGCTCATCACCGTAGCAGGCGGCGCGCACGTGCCGCTTCGCGCCTTAGCTACTGTACAAGTCGAGAAACGTCCTAATGTGATTAACCATGAAAACACCGCCCGTCGTTTAGTTGTGCAATGCAATGTCTCAGGCAGTGACGTTGTCGGCGTCACGCAAGAAATCGAGCGCCGCTTGCGGAAGCGTCTCGCTCTACCGCAAGGTTATCACCTCGAAGTGACGGGAGAGTATGAAGCCCAGCTTGCCGCTCGACACGAACTCCTCTTGCTGGGCGCGGCTGCGCTGCTTGGCGTCTTCCTGCTCCTCTACGCAGACTTCCACTCGTTCCGCTCCTCGTTGTTAGTGCTGCTCAGTCTTCCTTTAGCGCTGATCGGCGCGGTGTGGGCGGTCGTCCTGTCCGGCGCTAGCTTGTCCCTTGGTTCTCTCGTCGGCTTTTTAGCACTCCTCGGCATTACGGCTCGTAATAGCATTATGTTGATTGCTCATTATCGCCATCTAGAAGAGAGTGGACAGCCGTTCAGCCGCGACTTGGTGGTGCGGGGCTCTCTTGATCGTCTCACTCCTATTTTGATGACCGCGCTCGTCGCCGCGTTGGGTCTCCTGCCGCTGGCGCTGAGTGGTGAGCGCGCCGGGCAGGAAATCGAACATCCGATGGCGGTGGTGATTCTGGGAGGATTATTTACCTCTACATTGTTAAATTTGTTTGTCGTCCCATCCGTCTACCTGCATTGGGGAACCGCCAACCTGAACGTCACTGAGGCGAAGGACATTTAACTCACGATCCGAATGCGCGGGGCGCGCCAACGGTCAAAAAACCCAGGCCCAATCTCTTCCGTCGCTTTGAGACTGTCCACATGAGCGGTAATGTCATCGTAAAGCCGTGCTACGTCAACGCCAAAATGCGCAGGACGATAGGGCTCGATCTGCATCAACCCCTGAGTCAGGAGATTGATCGCGCCCTGCCGGTTATGACGACTAAAACGGGTGTGAAAACCCGTCGCGAAACGGATAAGACTTTCGTAAAACGTCCTGTCCGCTCCTTCCGCCGTCTGCCATATTCCTTCAAGCACTTCGTGGCAAGAAAAATATTCACGACGATTAAATAAAGAGATCGCCTCTTTTAGCTTTGGGTGCATGACTCAACCACATCACTCGGAACGCGCGACTATTTCGTGTTACTCCCCGCGCAATCGCTCAACAAATGCAACGTGCTCAGGCGAATGCAACGTGCTTAAGCGTCTGTAGCTACTTCTACTGACTAGTAAATGCTGGCTACTGACTACTTTCCTCAGACAAGCACCCATCGTTCTCCTTCTTGCCGGACAACGCCCTCTTTCAGCAATTTGTTGAGATGGGATGACACAGAATTCCCCGCAGCGCCATGGAGGAACTCCGGCACATCAGTATAGATGCGCTTCACCATAGCAGGGATTTCTGTCAGTCCCGCTTTCATGGCGTCAAGAATTTGCTGTTCGCGCAGCTCACGATGAGCAATGTAGTCGTTGAGTTTCTTGTAGGGGTCGCGGATCGCTGGACCGTGCGCTGGATAAATGACGGCGAGATCGAGCGGAAGGAGTTTACGAAGTGAAGCCATATACTCAATCAGTCCACCACCCTCTTCCGGCACCACAGTCGTCCCAGCGCCAAGCACGAGATCGCCGGTGAACAACGCCTTTTCTTCTTCCAGGTAGTAGCACAGATGATCTTTCGCGTGCCCCGGCGTGTGAATAGCGCGCAGCGTCGCGCCCTCGGTTTCTATGCGGGCATTGTCTTCAAGATACGTCAAAGGCAAATCGTACGCCTCGTCTTTGCCGGGCCAGGCCTTCTTCGACACCTTGAGATCGCCGAACCGCGCGCGCACTCGTGTGGCGCCGCCGATATGGTCCTGATGCACGTGCGTCAGAACAATCTCTTGCAGTTCCTTGGCGCCTTTTGTTTCGAACAATCCTTGTTCCAGCAGCGGATCATACACTTCCAGTCCAATGCCGGTGTCGAGCAAAATCGGCCGCTTACTTTTGCCGATCAAGTAGGTGTTTGTACCGGGGCCGGTGAACGGACCGGGATTTTTCCCAAGCACGGTGGAGACGCGTTCGCTCCAGGTGTCAAAATCGGGCATACGCAGCCCGGCCATGGTGTCGCTGACGATGCGTGTTGGTTGCGCCATAGTTATCTCCCCAAAAAGGTGCGCGCGATGGTTTGCAGTTGAATGTTTGAAGTGCCTTCGTAGATTTTGCCAATTTTTGAATCGCGGAAGAATTTCTCGGCGGGGAAATCCTTGGTGAAGCCAACCCCGCCAAAAATTTCGAGCGCTTGTGACGCTACCCGCTCTCCAACCTGCGAACAGAAATACTTTGTCATTGCGGATTGGCGCACGAAAGACGCCCCGCTCTCCTTCAAACGCGCCGTATTGTACACCATCAAGCGCGCAGCCTCGATTTCGGTCGCCATTTCCGCGAGTTGAAATTGAATGGCCTGAAATTCGGAGATCGTTCGCCCAAATTGTTTGCGCTCCTTCGAGTAAGCGAGCGCCGCCTCAAAGGCTCCTTGCGCCAGACCCAGCATCTGTGCGCCAATTCCGATGCGTCCTTCGTCCAGCGTTTCGATGGCGACTTTGTAGCCCTGACCGACTTCGCCGACCACGTTGGCGCGCGGCACTCGAACATCGTCAAGAATAAGCTCGCACGTCGAGCTGGCGCGAATGCCTAACTTGTCTTCTTTTTTACCAACACTAAAGCCGGGGAAGTCGCGTTCGACCACAAAGCCGGTGATGCCGCGATACCCTTTCGAGAGATCAGCATTGGCAAAAAGCAAATAGATTTCCGCCTCGGCGCCGTTGGTGATCCACATCTTGCGGCCGTTCAGAACATAAGAGTCGCCATCGAGTCGCGCCTGAGTGGCCATCGCAAACGCATCACTACCCGATCCGGACTCAGACAACGCGTATGCGCCCACGGTGTTGCGCGCCATGCGCGGTAGAATCCGAGCTTGTTGCGCCGGCGTCAGCCAGCGGAGCAGAGCATTGTTGACCAGCGTATTTTGGACATCCACACACACAGCAACGGCGGGGTCAACCCGCGCAAGTTCCTCAATAGCCAGAATCGCTATGAGAAAATTCGCTCCAGCGCCGCCATAAGTTGTGGGAATTTCAATCCCCATCACGCCGAGTGTAAAAAGTTCATCAATCAATTCGCGCGGTAGTTTGCCGGCGCGGTCCATATCCATGACGTGCGGTTTAACCTTATGTTCAGCAAACCCCCGCACCATGTCCCGAAAGAGCTGCTCATCCTCGCTGAGCGCCGTGAGCGGCATCCGTGTATCTTGCACCTCGGACATAGCGCCACCCCCTGTCATAGTAAGATAGTGTATTCATTTCACGTTGCCCCCCATGTGTCCAGACGCTATAGTCAAACCCAGTGAAAGGTCATCCACATGAAGATTGGACTTATTTCTGACACCCATATTCCCGAAGCTATGCCTGAGCTTCCGCAACAAGTGCGGACGGTGTTCAGCGGCATGGATTTGATCCTGCACGCCGGCGATTTACACTGCCTTGATGTTTTAAACTGGCTAGAAGAAATTGCGCCGGTGCTTGCTTGTCGCGGAAATGGCGACGACGGCTCAGGCGGACGAGAGGTCGTCCCTGAAGACCCACGGCTCCGCGAAGCAGCCGTCACAACCGTTGCGGGCTACACGTTAGGCTTAGTGCACGATGTGCTCGACCCGGAAGAATTTCCCAAATGGCCCATCGAGCGCACCATGGAATTTTATTTTAAACGTCGCACTGATGTGATTGTTTGCGGTCACACCCATGTGGAGAGTATCAAGCAGTACAACGGAGTTTTCGTTATCAATCCCGGCAGCCCGACGTTTCCTCACAACTACGCAGCTCAGCCGGGCACAGTGGCGGTCTTAGAGCTGGAAGCAAATCGCGGCGGGTCGATTACGGTGTACGATTTGAAAACCTTGGCGGCGCTGCCAGGGTTGGCGATGACGTTTTGAGGCTTTCAATATCAACTGGCTTAGGAGGTTTCTCAAATGGTGACTATTACATTTCCTGATCGCAAAACAGAGAAGAAAGCGTTGGCTTTCCTTCTTGGTCGCTTTTCAGGGCGAGTGCTTCGCTCCGGAGAACACTTAGTTCCGGAAGCCGCTTTAGAAGCGCTCACGAACCAGAACATCCCGTTCTCTGTAAAGGGAAAGGCAACCTATGAGCAGCAAGTGGCGGCGATTCGAGGTGCTGCTTCCTCTACAGTTTATCGACGGACGAGAAGTGCCACCGGAATGGCTTGCCAAAGCCGTTCTGGAAATCGCGGATCATGTCGCATCAACCTGTTT
>CAZUFQ010000488.1:0-5695 GCA_964618735.1 uncultured Enterobacteriaceae bacterium | reverse complement strand
TGGTGTAGCGATGATCCCCGGCGACGGCATCCCCATTCACCCCGTCATCATGGAGATTGCCAAGCATCGCGATTAAGCGGCCATTAGCGTCCACGCTCTGCAGGATCACGCTGCCCGGGACTACCAAGAGGTCGGCGATGACGGCGGTGACCGTCACCGTCGTGGCGACGCCCACGACCAGGGAATCGGGCGTGACCGTAGGGGTTCCAATGTTCCAGGCCAGAACCTGCCCCGTGCTCAGGAGACTACCCACGGCCCCACAGACCAAGAACCGGAGGATTGTTCGTGTCAAGTGCGCAGTGCCCATGGATGGTACTCCTCCCAGCGCTAGATACGAGAGTGCTTACACCTTTTTACGAAAAAAATACAGCAATTTTTCCGGTGGTTGAGCAAATTCTTTCTTCGTTTGGTACGGGTTCTTGTTCACAACGGCCTGAGTGTCCTCCACCCTCAGCGTCCGCTCCGTTGTGCGGTTCCGCTTGTTTCTCCCTCGTGCCGACTCCTGTGCCCGTGACCCTAGCCATTGAGCGTGGCCTGCGGTATAGGCAATACTGTCAGCGAAGGAGGAATATCATGGCAGAAATCGGACTCTACGAAGCAATGCGGACGTTACGTGCCGTGCGACGGCTGCGCCCGGACCCAATTCCGGACGAGGTGCTGCGGCGCGTGGTAGAAGCCGCCACGTGGGCGCCGACCGGCGGTAATCGCCAAGCTTGGCGAGTGATCGTGATAAAAGACCCGGTGCGCAAACAGCGGCTGGGTGAGTTGTACAAAAAGATCGCGGTCCCGTTCATTCAATCGTACGCAGGTCGGTTCGCCAATCTTCCCGAGAACGAACGTGTACAAGGCGAGAAGATGCTCCGCTCCGGTCTCTATCTGGCTGAGCATTTTGGCGAAGCTCCAGCCTTATGTATTTTCTGCTTTCATCCTGATGGACTGGCGGTAACCGACGCTGAGCTTGGTCGCGTCTCTGTGGTTGGCGGGGGATCGATTTATACAGCGGTCGAAAACTTCCTGCTCGCCTGCCGCGCCGAGGGGCTAGGGTGCGTATTGACGACGCTGTTGTGTAAGGCTGAACCCGAAGTGCGAGAGCTGCTAGCGATTCCTCAACCATGGGGGACGGCAGCCGCCGTACCCATCGGGTATCCGCAGCTGCGCGGGCACGGCCCCATCTCGCGTCGCCCAGTCGGAGAGATGGCGTTTGTGGACTAAGGTCGCAGTAATCACCGGCGCTGGTTCGGGCATGGGAAAGTCTGCCGCCCTGCTTTTCGCCAGCGAAGGCGCAAAAGTCGCAGCGGTCGATATCAATGAAGTACAAGTGAGAGAGACTGTCGCCACCATCAAAACCCAGGGAGGACAAGCTCTCGCCCTCCGTGCGGACGTCTCGAAGAGCGAGGACGTACAGCGGATGGTCGAGGAAACTGTCGCGAGCCTGGGCGTGCCGACGATTCTGTATAATAATGCGGGGATCGAGGGCGCATCTCACTACTTTGCCAATTTGCCTGAAGAAGAGTTCGACCGGGTCATCGCCATCAACCTGCGCGGGGTCTACCTGGGCATGAAGTATGTCCTGCCCCACATGATGAAGGCGGGCGGCGGCTCAGTGATCAACACGGCGTCAATTGCTGGACTCGTCGCCGTGCGCGGCGGCACCGCCTATGCAGCCGCAAAGGCGGGCGTAATTGCCTTGACTCGGGTGGCGGCGCTCGAATACGGCCGCTACAACATCCGCGTCAACGCCATTTGTCCAGGCGCGATCGAAACCCCGATGGCGCAGCGCATCCGCAAGGGTCAGCCGCCCAATCCCAAAGTGATTGATCGCATCTCCGTGCTGGGTCGGATGGCCGAGCCGGAGGAGATCGCCAAGGTGGCGTTGTTCCTGGCGAGTGATGATGCGTCGTTTGCGACTGGTGCGCCGTTTATCATCGACGGAGGCTGGACGGTAAGCTGACAAGAGGTGTGTCATGAATGCAGCATGGGCAAAAGAGTGGGCCGCTAACTTTACAAACCTTGACAAGCTGATGGACATGTACGCCGACGACGCCCAGTTCGAGGACGTCATTATCGCCCACAAAGAAAATGGCAAGGCGGAGATTCAGAAATTCTTCGCCGCCGCCGGCAACCCGGCGTACGCGGAAAATACCTTCGCTGCCGTCGGCTACTCCGGCAACGCCGATGGGGGCGCGGTCGAGTGGACCTGGCAGGCGAAGCACGCCGCGGGCAAGATCCTCGGCGTGCCGGCCAAAGGCAGGGAGACGAACACAAGAGGGGTCTCCGTTTTGACGTTTAAGAACGGCAAGATCGCCACGCAGCGCGACTACTGGGATGCGGCTGCGGTCCTGCGACAATTAGAGGCGATCAAATAAATGATCACTATTTGTTAGTCTTGAGTCGGCCGTCCGATAAAGAAACGCTCTATATCATAAATCAAGATCCACTCCTCCCTCCTAGCAAGCCGATCATGACGTATGCGTCCTTGGCGTCCATGCGCCTATAGATGCCTCCGTCCTTCATTACGAAACGCACCTCGCTCCCCTTATTCCTTCGCCTGTCCTGGAAACTTCTCGTCATCCTGCAGTTTGACAGCAGTCCCTCCCTGAATTTCCCCTTTTGGCGCCGTTTAGTTTGTTATTGACATAGCACGACCGATCGTGCTATTCGTGCTTCACGATCAACGCCGCCACCGTAGCCTACAGAATGTATGTGTCGACACGGAATTGCACGCGTGCATCAATCGAGACTCGGGAAAAGCTCTTAGAGTAATGTTCATACAACACCGTGACCTCTCTCCGCAGGCGGCGGTTGCTTGTTTTTGTCCCAGTGAAGTGGGGCAAAGTCGATTGCTACAGGACGTGGCGTGCTGCATTACCCCGAACGCTATCGAGCCAAGAATGACACTCATGCTATGTTGCAGCTATGAACAAGCACTCATTAACCCGCGAGCGGATTCTCCAGCACGGCCTTGCCCTCATGAGTCAGGAAGGGCTGGGGGGAGTCACGCTTGGTCAATTGGCAGACCGTGTGGGGATGTCGAAGAGTGGGGTCTTCGCTCACTTTCGCTCCAAGGAAGACGTACAAATCGGCTTGCTCGAACAGACCACACGACTCGCTGCCGCAAGCGTCGTCGAGCCCACAATGCGAGCGCCGGAAGGGCTCCCCCGGTTAGAGGCGTTGATGTCCCATTGGCTTGGGTGGGCGGGCCGGGCCGGGCTTCCGGGCGGATGTCCCCTGGCCGCTGGCATGTTTGAACTTGACGACATGGAGGGGCCCGTTCGGGATAAAGTTCTCGCAATAGAGGCGGAATGGAACGACCTGTTAAAACAAATTGTGCGCCAGGCTGTGGACTGCGGGCACTTACGTGAGGACCTCGATGTCGACCAATTTGTCTGGGAACTTGGTGGCATCTACCTCAGACATCATGTAGCGCACCGATTTCTTCGACATGACGACGCTGATGTCCGAGCCCAAACAGCATTCCAGGCGCTCATAGAACGGTTCCGGCCGTCACTCAGTAAAAGTAAACACATACGTCGTGTGAAGTTGTCCGCTGCATCCAGGCGCTGATCCTGTACTGCAACAAATCGGTCGCGTGCTCTGCTCTGGGTGAATCGCCCCACACGAAGTATCAATCTAAGAGGAGAGTACGATGAACAAGATCAACAAAAAAGAATTCGCCAACTTGGCCGCCACAAGTTCGACCCCTGGGGAAGCAGCAACCAGGGGAATGGTCCGGGAAGCGCAAGAAAGCGAAGATCAATTTGCCGTGATGCATAATCAGCGAAAGCCGGAAATCGCTATGCTGCTCTACCCCGGCCTGACCTTAATGGACTTGCTCGGCCCCCAGACGGCCCTTGCTATGGCCGCGAATGTCCACCTCGTCTGGAAGACACGGGATCTGGTGATGTCGGATTCGGGTGTCGCAGTTCGACCAGATATGACTTTCGACGAGTGTCCAACAGACCTTGACGCCATCTTCGTCGGTGGCGGCCCTGGTCAAATTGCGGTTATGCAGGATCCCGAAACGCTGCGGTTCCTCGCGGACTACGGCCGCCGTGCGCAGTACGTGACTTCGGTCTGCTCAGGGTCGCTCATCCTCGGGGCGGCAGGTCTGTTGCGTGGATATAAGTCCACGTGCCACTGGGCGGTTCATGACCTCTTGCCGTTGTTTGGGGCGATACCCGTCGAAGCGCGCGTCGTTACCGATCGGAACCGCATTTCCGGGGGAGGCGTCACAGCAGGCCTCGACTTTGGCCTGGTGCTGTTAGCGAAGATGCTTGGGGAAGATTTAGCAAAGATGACACAACTTGCGATGGAGTATGATCCACAACCGCCTTTTCACGCTGGAACGCCGAAGCAAGCTGGCTCTGCACTCACCCAGAAGGTGATGGATTGGCTCGGGCCACTGAATGCAAAGATGAAGCACGTTTGCGAGCAGGCGAGCCAAACTATGCTAGCGTGAGGGTTCACTTACGGCTGAACGCCTCATCATTTCTCTTGGGTGTCGGCTGACAATTGGGTCGCCGGGAACCTATAGTCCCCAAGTCATGACGCACTATTGAACAACCTCTTCCAACCAAGATCACAAACAGTTGGGATATGACAACGAACATTTTCAACCTGGTATAGGGATTACACCGGATCGTTGTCATGCCCCAGAAAGGATTGCGCAATGCTTGCTCACCATGCTCCGGAACTCCTGCTTATGGACCTTGTTGGGCCAGCAATAGGCGGATTGATATTCATAGGGATCATGTCGTTTGTCCCGGAACCAGCGCGGCAGCGGTTCAACGCGATATTTGTTGCTGGGGCTGGCTCGGCCTATCTCAACGGAGGTCTAGGCGGATGGGAATTCGCGTATATCGCGCTCGCCACAGCCCTCGCCTTCAAGGGGCTTAGTTCCTATCGCTACATCGGGATTGCTTGGCTGTCCCACACTATTTGGGATGTTATACACCATCTCTACGCGACGCCAATTTGGCCATGGATGCCAACCTCGTCAGCAGGCTGTGCGGTTTTCGATGCGGTGATTGCACTCTGGTTTTTATTTCATGCACCATCGGTATTTGATTGGCTGCGCAGTAAGAAAACACAACCCGCGATGGATCCTCTTAACCTCTAACCTCCTACAGATCTGAAACGAGGGAGTTCGCCATAAATGACTTTTTCCCATATGGTTTTTAAAGTATCCGCCACTTTCTCCAGATCTGAGCCAGGCCCGTCCACTACCTTTTCAAGGAGGTAGAACTCGACCATGAGATGAAGCGCTAATCCGGTTTCGTCTGGATCCAGCGAGGCGCCAATTCCTCTCCTCTGCAGTTGCCTGATGAGATCAGCCGTACGTTGCGCCATCGTCCGAATGTAATTCCGATAGATACGCTTCACCCTTGGGTCTAGCGCAGCGCTCTGCAGAAGCAAGCGGTGGAAATACCCGTCCTTGCGATGCACTTTACAAAGCTCCACGAAATTAGCGCGTCGAACCGCTGCAGCTTCTTCGCTCACCAGCTCACTTTCGCTCATGTCTAATATGTAGTCCGCGTACCGCTGGGTTACTTGAGACACAACTTTTACATGCCTTTGCGCGAGTTTCGCCAGCACCTCATAGAGGTCCGTAAAATACTGGTAGAAAGACGGACGGCGCAGACCAGTTGTCGCCATCAGACCATCAATCGTTAGCTCGCGAAGAGGTAGACGGCAC
>CAZUFQ010000487.1:0-5712 GCA_964618735.1 uncultured Enterobacteriaceae bacterium | reverse complement strand
CCGGAAAATGTGGTGCGGACTCAGGAGGCGTTCGGTGTGGATATCGCCATGGTGTTGGATGAATGCGTGCCCGGACCAGATGGCTTTGCCGAAGCAGAGCTCGCCGTTGGCCGGACGACGCGTTGGGCGGAACGTGCGCTTGCGGCGAAGCGTCATAATACGCAAGTCTTGTTCGGCATTGTGCAAGGCGGGGTCTATCCCGAGCTGCGCGAACAAAGCGCACGAGAGCTGATTAGCCTAAACTTTCCTGGCTATGCAGTGGGCGGCTTAAGCGTGGGAGAAGACCCGAAGGTGACGTTGCGCTTAGCCGCGCATTCCATTCAATTTTTGCCGGAAGATCGCCCACGGTACTTAATGGGGGTGGGCACGCCTGAACAGCTCGTGCGCTACGTGGCCCTTGGGTTTGATATGTTCGATTGTGTGATGCCGACTCGGAACGCGCGTAATGGAACTCTGTTTACGCGCTTTGGCAAAGTGAACATTCGCCGCGCTGAGTATGCGAAGGATGCTCGTCCAATCGACGAGGAGTGTGGGTGCTACACGTGTCAGCATTTTTCGCGCGCGTATTTGCGCCACCTAGCTGTTGCAGGTGAAATTCTCTCCGCGCGCTTAAACACGCTACATAATTTATATTTTTACCAATATCTCATGCGTTCGATGCGTGAGGCCTTAGCGGCGGGACAGTTCGTTAAATTTGCTCAACCGTTTTTTGAGTCGCAGACTCATGCAGAAGGAGAAAAGTGGGTATGGCAGAGCTAGCCTACGCCCAGTCTGGAAGCCCAGCGGCAGGTCCTAATCCTCTCATTCAATTTCTGCCGCTGCTCTTAATCTTTGCCGTGTTCTATTTTCTGCTGATTCGTCCCCAGCAACAACGCACGAAAGAACGCCAGGGGATGATTAACGCTCTGAAAAGAAACGACGAGGTGATGACCGCTGGCGGGCTCTATGGCCGTGTCATGGAGCTGAATGAAAAGACTGTGACGCTGGAAATCGCCCCAAAGGTTACCGTGCGTGTGGATCGACAACATATAGACTCTGTCTCTGTCGCGAGCAGCGCTAAGAGCAGTAAAGGAAGCGGAACAGAGTAGCGAGGAAGAAAGGAGAGATAATGCCGCGGGGAATTCTTTACCGAGCGTTGCTCATCGTCGTTCTCATAACAACGGCAGTGCTGTATTTAGCGCCATCGGTGATGACAGCGATGCCTGAATGGTGGCCGTCATTTCTACCATCTCGCAAAATTCGGCTAGGGTTGGATTTGCGTGGGGGCACTCACTTGTTGTTAACTGTCGATCTCGACAAAGCGGTGGAAAACGCACTCGATCAAAATGTCGAAGAAATACGGCGTGTGTTGCGTGAGGCCAATATCACCGCAGTGACAGTAGAACGCACGGGCAGGGTTCTGCATCTACGCTCGACAACTCAAGAAGCAAAAAATGCGGCGGAGAAGCTCTTGAAAGAACAGTTTCCCAGTCTGACGCACGACGGCGCTCCAGAGGCAGAGGAAGGGGAGATTACTCTTGTCCTCGATCGGCGTGAGGTTCAGCGGTTACGTGAGTATGCACTTGATCAATCGCTTGAGACCTTGCGCAATCGTATTGATCAATTTGGCGTTGCCGAACCCACCGTGCAACGGCAAGGCAGTCAAGACATTCTGATTCAACTGCCAGGCATACAAGACCCGGCGCGTGCGAAAGCGCTTATTGGGAAGACTGCATTGCTCGAATTCAAACTTGTTGCTGAAGGTGACAAAGCTGCGAGCAAAGAAGGAACTGTCGTGCTGAACGGGCAGGAAGTGGAGCCGCTCAGCGGACAAATGCGGAAAATCCCTTACACGCTAGAGAAAAAAACCTTGATGACTGGAGATGTCGTGGCTGACGCGCGTGTGCGGCCCGCGTCTGATATCGAAGGTCCGTATGTCGAGTTGGTGCTCAACGAACGCGGCGCACGTCTGTTTGAAAAAATTACCAGCGAAAGTGTTGGTCGTCGCCTTGCGATTATTTTGGACAACACCGTGTATTCCGCTCCGGTGATCCGCGAGAAGATCAGCGGGGGCCGGGCGTCAATCACTGGCAGTTTTGATATCAAAGAGGCGCGCGATTTAGCGATCGTCTTACGTGCAGGCGCTTTGCCGGCGCCGGTGTCGATTGCAGAAGAACGGACAGTCGGTCCTTCGTTGGGGAAAGACTCTATTAACCAAGGCATGCTCTCATTCACTGTCGGCGCCTCTTTGGTAATCGTCTTTATGGTGGTCTATTACAAAATAGCTGGGGTGCTGGCCGATTTGGCGGTGATGTTGAATATTGTTTTTCTGCTTGCAGCGATGGTAATAATTGAGGCGAGCCTGAGTTTACCTGGCATTGCCGGAATTGTATTAACCGTCGGTATGGCGGTGGACGCGAACGTCCTCATTAGTGAGCGCATGCGCGAAGAACTGCGGCTGGGAAAAACGCCCCGAGCGGCTGTCGAAGCTGGCTATGAGCGCGCCTTGCCCGCTATTCTTGATTCGAACATCACGACGTTTCTTTCGGGATTAATTCTCATTCAATTTGGTACGGGGCCGGTGCGAGGATTCGCCATCACTCTGTGCATCGGCATCCTCAGCAGCCTTTTTACGGCGGTGGTCTGTACCCGAGTGGTGTACGATTACCTGATTGCGCAACGACGCTTGACGGCGTTAAGTGTGTGAGCACGCATGTAACAAAAGCGAGGAGGCGCCAGTGACGTGGCCGAAACGACGTTGGGTGATGCGCACCCCTGCTCCAGACCAAATCAACCTACTATTGATTGCGTCTCGTTCTTGGTCTACGCCTCTCTCGCCATTACTAGCCTGTTTGCTCATTAACCGAGGCATTGATTCTTCGGAAAAAGCTGCGGTCTTTCTCTCTCCTTCGTTACGCAACGGCTTACGCACCCCGTTGTTGTTCCCCGACATGGCGCGCGCGACTGAACGGATCCTACAGGCGCGAACGCGCGGAGAGCGGGTATGTATTTACGGCGACTATGATGTTGATGGAGTCACTGGGAGTTCGCAGTTGTTGCTGTTTCTGCGTGAGCTCGGCATGTCTCCCGATCTGTATATTCCTCACCGCACGCGTGAGGGCTATGGACTGAACGCGCAGGCGATACGGACCATTGCTGAACGCAATGCCAAAGTGATGATTACTGCGGATTGCGGGGCCACTGCTCATACTGAAGTGTCTCTGGCGCAAAGTTTGGGGATCGACGTTATTATTTGCGATCATCACCACGTTCCTGAACAACGACCGCCGGCTTACGCAGTCCTCAACCCGATGGAGAAAGCGTGTCCGTTTTCGTTCTCCGGCTTGTCCGGGGCGGGCGTAGTGTTTTATTTGTTGATGGGTTTACGCATGCGGTTGCGGGAACAGGGACAAGAGCAGGTTCCAGACCTGCGCCGTTATCTTGACCTGGTGGCATTAGGCACAGTGGCGGACCTCGTGCCGTTGGTGGAAGAGAACCGGGTCTTGGTGACGCATGGGCTGAAAGAGATCGGAAGGAGCCAACGGCCTGGAATCGTCGCCCTCAAAGAAGTCAGCGGCGAAGCTGAAGTGTCAAGCAGTTACATTGGCTTCCGGCTGGGACCGAGAATCAATGCCGGCGGACGACTGGCTGAGGCGCAAAAGGCAGTAGAGTTGTTGACAACAACTAATCTCGTACGGGCGCGGGAATTGGCCGCTGACTTGGATCAGGAGAACCGGGAGCGTCAAGGCATTGAGGAAAAAATTCTCAACCATGCGGTGGCGGCGGTGGAGTCGTGGACGGATTTACCAGAGCGACGCAGTATTGTGTTGGCTTCTCCTGAATGGCATCCCGGCGTGATTGGCATTGTGGCGTCTCGTCTGGTGGAACGATTCCATCGTCCCACTTTTCTCATTGCGCTCGACGGCGTCAAGGGCAAGGGCTCTGGGCGCAGCCCCAAAGGTTTTCATCTTTATGAGGGCTTGAAAGCCTGCGCGGAATTTTTAGACGGCTACGGCGGCCATCGTCAAGCTGCTGGATTGTCGATTCAAGCAAGCTGTGTTGACGCCTTTGCTCTACAGTTTGAATCCGTCTCTCGGGAACGCCTGAGCGCTGCTGACCTGATCCCTGAAACTGACGTCGACGCTGAAGTTGATCTTTCTGCCATCAATGGAGAGACGATGGCGGAAGTGCGCCGCTTAGAGCCGTATGGACAGGGCAATACTGAACCGATCTTTCTTGCTCGCAATGCGCAAGTGATGGCTGCACGGGTCGTTGGCGGCAATCCTTTATTGGGAAAAGCCGGGCATTTAAAATTGTTGTTACGTTCATCTCAAGGCGGTCGTCCAGTCGATGCGATTGGTTTCGGCATGGCCGACGCGCCGGTGACGTTGCGGGGCCGGCTCGACGTATTGTACACACCCGAGATTAATATATGGAATGGTAACGCCAGTTTACAGCTCCGTATCAAAGATCTGCAAATAGTATACTAACCCCGCAGAATTGCAGAGCTATTGACCGTTTTTCCCTGGTGTGCAATACTCCGCCGCTAAACCATCGTTTTTGGGGATGCGTAGCTATGGCAGAGAAAGACGATGTCTTACTCACGAGCCGACAAGTTGCTGAGATTCTGGATTTAAGTCCAGATTCTGTCAATGAACTTGCGCGGCGGCAAGCGCTCCCTGGAGTAAAAAGAGGACGTCAATGGCGATTCCGTCGCCAGGATATTGTTATATTCAAAAGACACATGCAGGAGCAGGTAGCAGCCTGAACTCTCAGGGAAGGGTGGTGTGATTGCCGTGCGGAAGGAAGAGGTTCTTAGGAATCCCCACGAGAGCAGAATCTATTCTGATCTCGCTCACATCTACGATAAGGTCTTTTCCCGTTTTTTCTCTGACCGCATTAACACCGTCGTCACAGACCTGAACATTCCTCCAAAGGCGAAGGTCTTAGAGGTTGGCATCGGGACAGGCCTATCTCTACCGGCTTATCCTTCGCACTGCGAGGTGACCGGGATTGATCTTGCTCCAGAGATGCTTGATCGGGCGCGGCAGAAGGCGGCGGAGAACAGGTGGCGGCATTTTCGTTTCATGGAAATGGACGCTCTGGCTCTGCAATTCCCAGACAACTCTTTCGATTTCGTTACCTCATTTCACGTCGTTACTGTTGTGCCTGATCCCGTAAAGATGATGCAAGAAATCCACCGCGTGTGTAAACCGGGAGGGAGGGTTGTCATCATCAATCATTTTCGCACCACGAAGCCCGTGCTTGGTCCCCTGATCGGCGCACTTGATCCGGTAACGCGCTTATTAGGGTGGCATGCCTCCTTACGGCTGTCGGATGCTTTTGACTCCGTGCCTTTGCGGATTGAGAAGCGGTTTAAGACGTCGCCTACCTCGCTTTTTACTGTAGTGCTCGCTCGGGCGGAAAAAGAGTCAAGAAACGGCGGCAATGGGAAGCTGCATTAATCTGCTATGTTTTTCTATTTCCCTTCGAGTTGATTTCTAGATCTGTCCTCTGCCTGCTCAACAGGATAAAGAAAACCCTCTCACAATTCGAGCCGGAAGGGAGACGTCATAGGCAGTGGACGCATACCGTTCCCTGCCTGTTTTCATTCGTGTTCCATTGAACTCGTTAAGGCGTTTCTGTATAACCTTCATGACTAAACATGATAGGAAGTAATTGGATTTGTATTGTTTCCTGAATACATCCTATGTCAAGGGAGGGAGGTACATT
>CAZUFQ010000486.1:0-5729 GCA_964618735.1 uncultured Enterobacteriaceae bacterium | reverse complement strand
GTCCATCCAGTGTCTCCGATCAGTTCTTCAATCGTTGTGAAGCCAAGCACTTCCATCAGCACAGGGAACCAAGTCTGCGACAATGGTGCCGATCCTCGCAGCGTGTTGCTCACGTGCGACGACCCACGATCCAGGCGCTGAGCCAGTTTAGTCTGCGTGATGCCTTCTTTCTTGAGCAGTTCCGTAAGACGTAACCGCAGCCTCGCGTCACATGGCCTTTCGGTACGCACGGTGCGCGGTGAGCGACTCGCCTTCGGTGGTGCGGGAAGCACCTCCCACTCGGTTAGTTCCTCCCATGGGCGCGGCACCCAATCCCAATGACCAATCCGGAAGGCCATAGCAGGGATGGCCTGGCTCAGATTTCCCAAAGTGACCAGTGGCCCTCGCTTCTTGTCCAGTGCGATACACCGGCCAACCCGAAAGAGAGCCAGCTCGCGCCGCCTGGAGTTGGACTGATACTGCTGATGCCATCCTCGTTTCATACCGTGGAGACCCAGCAGTGTGAGAAAGACATACGCCATCGCCCAGATTCCAAACACACGAGACAACCGTTCAGGGTCTTTAAACCTCAACCCGCTCAGCGCAAAGCCGTTGGACTTGTCCTTCCCGTCTTTGAACATTTCTTCGATCAAGAAGCGTGTGGAGTAGATCCGCACGATCGTCTTGGCCGGCGCATCCAAGCTGGTGGCGAGAATCCAGGGCTCTTGTTGGTCCAGGTCGTGCAGGCGGACAATACGTAATGCCGGCAATGGGTGCGAACTCACAAAATCCAACCGCCCGAGGTCCTGAATCCGTCCTCTTGTGTACGCAATCCGCCGCAAGGGGATGAACTTGTCGCTCTCCACGCGGCGTACACCAAGATCAGACTTTACTCGGATCACGAACGACATCTTCAGCTCATCCCTCAAGAAGCCCAGAAGCTTGGCGTTGCCAAATCCACGATCAGCCACTACGATGTACGTCCAGCTTGTCATCAGTCTGTTGAAGGCCTCGAACGCCGAGCGTTCCGCCTTCACCATGCCCTCGTGCCATCGAATGGTCCACCAGAATATAGGGATGGTGCGGCGCCCGATGACAACCCCGAACACCAACATCTTGAAGTCTCTCATGTCCGTCCAATCGACGGCAATGAGAATACGGCCTGAAACCTGCGAGGCAAGAAGATGGACCAGTGCGGCCTGCAGACAGTCGACCGAGACTCTGCTGCCCTTGCAAAGATTGTAGAAATTCTTGATCTCGCTCCTCGGGACTTTTGAGTCGGTGCCGCGAGCAGCGGCGGCGTATCCCGCCGTCCCGGTGGCAATCATCCCTCGGATCATCCGCGGAAGCATTTCGCGCAGTGACCCTGTCGCTACCACTGCCAGGAAGTGGGTCATGAAAGCAAGAATGAGCCCAGTACTAACCATTGAGCCTCCCCAGAAATTGATTTGTAGTCAAAATCGCGTTCCGGGGAGGTTTTTGTATTCCTGCCAGATACTACAAGGATTCTCCGTTAGCCATACGCGTCTATCGCTTACCCAGCCTGGCTTTTCTGCTATAGTTTACATGCGTCAGCTCATACCGGGTGTGAAGGCTCATCATACGGGTATGAGGGCTTCACACCCTGCCAAACGCCCATCCCCGAACCCTCCCGCCCAGGCGCCAAGACACCGGCTTCGGATCAAAACAACCCGTTGCGCCTTGACACTCAAGAAAACTTCGGGGATGGAATATTTGACGAAGTGAACCACCGGTCAAGCGTTTTCAAAGTCTTGCCGGATCGGGGCGCACACTGGATCGGATCGGTGCCGCAGGCGTTATAATGGGAGTGTGCCGGAAAGGAGTCTCTTTATGACGATGCAACCAATGACAGTAGAGCGCCTGGAAGAGCTACGGAGCTTAGCAGAGGCCGCAACGCCGGGTCCCTGGGCCACAGACGACAACACGATCACTTATGAACAGGGGCCTGTTGCTACAGCTAACCATCTGCACGACGCTGCATTCATTGCCGTTGCCCGCCAGGCTATACCGGAATTGATCCGAGAAGTATGGCGCTTGCGTGGGACCTTGGAGGACATTCGAGACAGCACCAGATCCAATGAATGGAGCCTTCGCCGCACAGCCACCGATGCGGTTGGACAGAGGAAACCGTGGTTAGGCGAGTCCTTTCGTTTATGAGAACGGTCGTTCCAAGAAAACTTGCAAAATCCAGGTGCAGACTGGATCGGATTTGCCACAACAGGCATTATAATAGATATTGAGAGTTCGTCTCAGACGGGCACCTTGATCTGTAGGGAGGCTAAACATGGGAACCGGCGATGTACCCTGCAAAAAATGTGGACGACTGGTCGATATTGGCGGCCCCAACGTACTGGTTAATGGGTTGTACTACTACCACCTGGAATGTGCGCCGTCTTCTCGTTTATGAGAAGGGCAATTCTCAGCGCGACTTGCTCTTCTCGCTTGCAATGCATGCTTCGATGGGCGCTTTACGGTCCTTGAGCAGTTGTCGGAGCTCGCCGAAATAGGATTCGTAATCCTCGGCCGCCGGCCGCCTGCCTGCTTTGCGGAGCTGGTCTTTGTAGGACCAGAGATGATCTAGGAGGTCAATCTGCGCGTGAACCGCGGCTTCCATAAGTGTATCGTTATCTTTCATTCAGCCAGTTCTCCCACATCCAAATCGCCATAGTTACTGGTGACCCTCGGCTTCCGGTTCCGCTGGTGGAGCCACCTCTGGCACATCCTTGCTGAACCAGGAGGGCACCTGCTCCCAACAACCGTGGCTGCTGTTCCAGAAATGCCGATCACACAACGGCTGCTCACAACTGCCGCACTGCATCGGACAGGGCTGGTCGCACACCTTGCAACGGAGGCGGGTAGCCCACTTGTTATATTGGAGGCGATCGAGGATGGCATCCCGATCGTCCGCTGGCAGCTCCATCAACTTGGCATACAGCGCCTCGGCTTGTTCAGTCATCTCCCATGACTTCGTCTTGCCGGCGCCTTCTCATTCTTCTATCCAGCTTTGCCCCGCTGCGCAGAGGCCGACGCGGCCATGGGTGGGTTGTGCCTACAGCGGCCGCTTCCGTCCCTCCGCTAGGTGAATGGCAAGCGGTGCGGCGGCGCTTCTACTCCATCCGCAGGCTATCTTGTCATGGCACCTCACGAAACGGAAAAAATCGTACGCTAAGGGCGGGACATTTTCTTGAAACTTTTCCGAATCAAGGCAGGAGAATCGTCTGCGCTTGTCGTGAATATTTTTCAATTTCGCCTGGTGGATAAGTTCCTAGAAGGAGGGTTCACATCGGGTGTGCGCGCAGCAGCAGTTCTACCCCAAACGAGCCATATCATGCAGGAGACCCTATGCCAGGAACAACCATCACAGCTAGAATGCCGCCGATTTTGCGAAGCGATTCCTCAAAAGACTTGGAGTCCCGTAATTTGTGCGCACCATCGTATACAAAGACGATCAAACTGTCGTATTCGTTCTGCGACTTTAGAAATCCGGGCACGTCCGCCTGTATGGCTTCCTGGATCTCACCGACGTTTGTCTTCTCTCCGATGTACTTTACTTCGATCAAAAGACGCAGTACCCGTATCCCGAAATCCGGATGGAAGCTCTTCTGTCCGAACTTCGGAAGCGTTTCTTCTCTTTCGACTCTATCAAAATGTGACCGCAACATAAGCCAGACGATGTCCTGGACTTCTTGCTCTGACCGTAGTCCTTGACGCACATACTGGCAGCATGGACGAAAACGATCCAAGATTCGGACTACTTCTGTGACGGAATACTCATTCTTGGGGACAACTGGATCCTTTGCAAGCTGCTCAACCTTGCCTAGCACCATTAAGAGCTCATTGCGGCCCTGATGCCTCTGATGAGTGAAACCCGAGAAATAACCAGCTTCAAAGAAGTTGGGATAGATACTGGTGCGAGAGCCGGACCCCGCATGTATTACGCTCCTCCCTGTCTGCTGAAGGTAAACTTCTCGAACCCCTCCGTACAGTTGGACAATCTCATCATGAATCTGCTTCGTGTTTTCATTGCCGGAGTCGTCAGCTTTCAGATACTCATCGACCCGCTTCAGCAACTGCTTAAGTCTCTGAAGCGCCCCGCTGTAATCCATAACATCGAAAGCTTCTAAAGCATTCACCATGCTACCTCTCGAAGACATTTGTGTGCTTAATCGACTCGCCTTTGCCGCCAAATACTGCTCTCCCGCCGCGCGTAATCTGCAGACGAATTCATTACGAGAGCCAGGAACAGCGCTCAGCTCTATCATTGATCGTTGCGATAGAAAGTCGCATCGGGTACGGAGATAGGATAGATCGAGCAGGCGGTGGTCTTCCATCGTTTGCACATGAGCAAGAATTGCTCTGCTATTGACCCACCTGCCGTCCTGCTTATGCTTGCTGAGGAAGTACAATGTTTCCTCATCAACGAGAGCATCATCGAAGATTTGCCCACCTTGCGTCTGCAGAAATGTGGCACCTTTGTCGGTAAGGTGATAGTGGGGACGCACAAGATCCTTTAGGCCCGGCCGAGCCAGATGCCCCAATGTGAGCCTGACAAGACCGCGATTGTTCAGGGTACGTATTACACGGTCACATTCATCTGCAGTCAGTGGCTCACCGTGTATCCTGACTGCGAGTAACTCGGTTCGATCTACCGCGTCTCCCCGCGATACTCTCCTTAAGTAGGCCATCAGGGAATCATGCTCATCCTCTCGCATACAAGTCGTTTTCTCCAGGCCGGTCAGAAGCACCTCATGCAATCCTCATGCAATCCGTGGGCGTGCCAATACCTCCCAGTAGGGAGTTCAGTTTTACCATCGCCCCGGCAACGGCCGATGCGGTCGCGGAAAGAGGAACACAGACGGGATACCTGCCTCCGTGCACAAGCCATTCATGATCCCGAGAATTTCCGCTCTCGTGCTATCCATCCAGATTTCAAGAGCGGGCTCGTAAATGCAGTACCAAGGTCTATCGCCGTGGTTGTCTGTCACTAACTCCTGCTTCTGGAGAGCAACCTGATAACGAGCCCGAAGAGCGCGCAAAAGATCTACTACCGTATCGATCCTTAAGCGCCAGTCATGGTTGGAAAGAAACGCCTTACCGCGAGCCTGTTGGAGCAAATTGCCCTGGCGATCTCGCGAACAACCGGTGTTCAAAGCAGTGATGGTATCCTCAATCGCCTTATCGAAAGCCTCCATGTTACCCTCTTGTTGAAACCCATCTTGAAAGGCTGGCCGGTCCAGACACTGGCAGAAGAAGCGCAAAAGTTCGGTGTCATTGCTATGAGGCTTTGGCTTGCTTCGCGCTGCAATTTCCTCCTCGGCTAATTCTTCCGCACGCTCTCGCCAACCCAGCAGCATTTGCGCAGTGTACTTCAATTCGTCGCTGTCCACCCGCTTCGCGCAGTTTTGACATAACCAAATGCCATTACGCGCGCTTCTTCTTTCCTCAGAGGTGAGGCGAGGGTCAAAGCGAGGACCACCCGGAGCCGCCGCCGTGATGTGTGCAGCCACCCCTATACTCACCGCCTTTTGCGGATCGCGATGCGGGCCTGAAGTCAGCACGCGGCAGATTGGGTTGGAGCATAGGTGACCCACTCTTCTACTCAGCAGAACCTTTATTGGCTTTGGGAAATCATCACGAAGAAGCATTGGTTTCATGTCATAATCACCCACCGTCAGGCGCATTGAGCGTTATAGAAATCGCGGCGGGAATGGGTCCACCGCGCAAGGTGA